>NZ_VPBV01000019.1:0-58383 GCF_013418545.1 Acinetobacter sp. YH12136 | reverse complement strand
ATCAACAATACAAAAAATTTCTGTAAAATCGTACATGGTAGTTAGAGCCTTTGGGTTGTGTCGTAACTTTCTAAATGGCTCTAACTACCTTTTTTTCAAGGGCTTTTCTTATCCGTAATTCGGGTTACTTTAGACGTCATTGTCTATTTGCTGAGTAGACCCTAGAAATTGCTTGCATAAAAAAACCGCCCGAAGGCGGTTCTTTACAATCTATACAATGCCAGATTATTGGATTGCATAAATGCTGATTTCTACACGACGGTTTTGCTCACGACCTTCTGCAGTAGCATTCGATGCGATTGGGTTTGCAGCACCGTGACCTTGTGCATTAATACGTGAAGTTGATACACCACGGCTAGCCAAGTAGTTTGCAACCGATTGTGCACGTGCTTGTGACAATGGAATGTTGATTGCGTCGTTACCAGTGCTGTCAGTAAAACCTGTTACCAAAATACCGCTCTTGTTATCTTGGGTTAGCGTTTGCGCTACTTTGTCCAAGGTAGAATAGAAGTTTGGTTTGATGTTTGATTTGTTAGTATCAAACGTGATGTTACCCGGCATGATCAAGCCAACAGAACCATCGGCATTACGGTTTACTTCTACGCCTGTACCAGCCATTTGTTGACGAAGTTGTTTTTCTTTATTGTCAAGATAAACACCCGCAGCAGCACCCACTACAGCACCAATTGCTGCAGCACGGTTGTTTTGTGCACTTGTATTTGCGTTACTTTTAGAGACCCCATAACCTGCAGCAGCACCAATTACTGTGCCTAACGCAGTTTTGTCATATTCCATACCACCAAGGTTGTTACCAGTCGTTTGACAACCAGTTAAAACCATTGCCCCTACGACTGCTGCCGAAATTGCTAATGCACGCATGGCATGCCTCCTTACTTGTGTTTTGTTGTATATGCTGAATATTGAATGAAAAAATATACTTAGACCATTGATTTTTTGTTAATAAAAAAACTTTTACTTACAAATATACATGATCATGTACAAATCTTGGTATAACTTCATCACAATTTCTACACACTTTCACTTCAACACTTTTTTATTTTAAAAACAACATTTATATTGGAGTCATCTACAAACACGTGACGCATTGGACGATTTATCTTCAGGATTGATTTATATGTCATCGCAAGCAAAGAAACACCCTTTATTAAAAAAAATCACAAAAGGTCTCACCGTGGGTACAGTCATCACTGGCAGTACATTTTTTCACGGCCCTCCTGTGTTGGCTTTGGGCTTAACCAAACTGTTAAAGCAGTCACGTAAGGTCGATGAAACCAATATTCAAATTACCAACAGTTGGCTCAGTGTAAACAACTGGCTGATTGATCATGTATTACCCAATACCCAATGGGATATCAGCATTGATGAAGATTTGCAACTGAGCATGCAAGGTCGTTATCTCATGACCTGTAACCATCAAAGTTGGGTCGATACCACAGTAAATCAGTATTTTGGCTTAACCCGTATGCCATTGACCCGCTTTTTTACCAAGTGGGAACTGATCTTTATTCCCTTTGTAGGACAAGCCTTTAAAATTTTAGGCTTCCCAATGATGAAGCGTCACAGCAAAGCACAAATTGCCAAAAAACCTGAGCTGAAAGACCGCGATATGGAAGAAGCGCGTAAAGCCTGCCAACAGTTATTAAGTCAGCCCTTTACCCTGCTGAATTATTTAGAAGGCACACGCTTTACCCAAGAAAAACATGATCAACAACAATCGCCTTATCAACATTTATTAAAGCCAAAAGCTGGTGGTTTAGCTTTGGCATTGAATATTTTGGGTGATCAAATTGATGCCTTGGTAGATATGACCATTGTGTACCCAGATGGCGTGCCGGGCTATAGCGAGTTTTGGTTAGGTGAGGTGCCGCGCATTGCGGTGAATTTACGCAAAATTAATATTCCAGCTTGGGTGTTGGGCGGCAATTACGAAGATGATACTGAATATCGTGAGCGTTTTCAGCAATGGGTGCATGAACTGTGGCTGGAAAAAGATCAATTGATTGAAAGCATGCAACAAAAACTTGCAGCTCCGACTGCATAACCATTCAGGTACGCCATGAAAAAGTCTGAAGAACCTGTCATCAAATCCTCTTTTCATCCCCTGCGTAAAGATTCATGGGGATGGAAAATTGCCTTGGCTTATGACTTGTTTTTGATGGGTTTAATCATCTTTAACTTGTTCTGTTTAAGTGCCAATGCCATTTTAATGAGTGATTTTGGCGAATGGTTGTTCGATTTTATTCGTCTACCTGAAATTTTACAGTTTTATCGAACAGAATTGCGCCCTTGGGTGGTGATTACCGAAGGCTGGTTTACCACGTTTTTAATTGTAGAGTTGGGCGTGCGTTGGGGTATTGCAATTATTTTCAAACATCATCAGCGTTGGTGGTTTTTCCCGTTTATTCACTGGTATGAAATTCTTGCAATTATTCCGCAATTGCGTTTTTTACGTTTATTACGTGCCATCGCGATTGGTTACAACCTGCATAGCCATGGCTATAAAGTCATTCCAGACAGTTGGTATAAACGCGGCAACTTTTACTACAACTTGCTAATGGAAGAACTGAGTAGCCGTGTGGTGCTCACAGTACTTAATGGTGTGCAACGTGAATTGACCACCAGTACCACTCACAAACAATTTATTGATGATTTGGTCGAGCATCATCGTCAATTACTCGCGATTGCCCTAGCCGATATTTTGCAGGAATCCTTAGGCAAAGAATTACAAATGCAGCGTCACATGATTGCGAAAAATGTCGGGTTGGTGGTGAATCAAGCCATTGAAGATACGCCTGAACTGACGCAATTGCTGCGCCTGATTCCATTGGTCGGTGGACGTATTGAACAGCAAATTCAAAGTATCGGACAACGATTGGGCGAAAATATCACCCAAGGTTTAATTGAACCTTTTGCACAGCAGCATCAACAAGTACAAAATCCAACTTATCAAATGATTGCTGAAAAAATTAGTCAGATTGAGATTGAACATAATCAGCATATTGATAAATTAGTGGAATCAGCGATATTTGAAAGTTTAGAAGCAATTCGCAAACAAGTAAAAGTTAAACAATGGCAACAAATTTTAAATGAAGGACAACAACACGATATTTCATAAAGGTCTTTCGATAATTTTAGCTAAAACAATGTGAAATATTTTTAGTAACTGAACTAGAGAATTCACCCAATTTGTTCTAGGATTTGCTCTATTTATAAGATGACTTCAACAACCAGCAAAGTTAGAAGTGTTAAGGAATTATTATGGCTGACATACGGATAAAAGGCAGATTGGTCAATGCGATTCGCATTAGCTTAGACACCAATGATCATGATGCGATCCGCCAGCAACTAAGCCCAATGTTGCAAAAATCATTTCCACCAGGGGTTTTGGTGGTCATTGAAAGTTCAGTCGAACAAGAATTGATTGCGCTAATTCAATTGCTAATTAGCCTAGAAGCACAGCCAATTGCTGTGACTGAAGGCATTATGGCAGATCAGGCACGTGCTATTCAGTTCCCTGTCATCCCGCAAGACCGTCCATTGCAGGAAGTGAAAGCCACCAAAGAACAAGTGGTTGAAGTAAAACCTGAACCTGCGGCAGAACAGCAACAGACGGAAAATCAAGTCGCTGAAACTGCACCTGCTGTGGCGCATATTACGTCTTATCACGATGAAATTTTGCGTACAGGTCAATGCTTGGTACAACATCAGGGCGACATTATTTTAACCGCAGGCATCAACAGCGGTTCTGAAGTGATTGCTTCAGGAAATATACATATTTATGGTAGTGTACGTGGTAGAGTCATTGCCGGCGCGGGCGGGAATATTGCGGCACGAATTTTCTGTCATTCCCTAGAAGCAGAATTGGTATCTATTGCAGGCACGTATTGCGTGGCGGACGATATTCCTCAGCATGTGACTAAAAAACCTGTGCATATTTACTTAAATGATAACCAAGAGCTTGTATTTGAAGCTCTACAATTTTAATGTATAAATAATCACCAAAAATCCCCGAAAAAATATAGGGGAATTTAAACCATAACAGGAGTGGATTCGGTGGCGAAAATTGTTGTCGTAACATCAGGCAAAGGTGGCGTAGGTAAAACCACTACAAGTGCATCTTTTGCAACAGGTTTAGCCCTACGTGGTCACAAAACTGTTGTTATCGATTTTGACGTGGGTTTACGTAACCTTGACTTAATTATGGGTTGTGAACGTCGCGTTGTTTATGATTTTGTGAATGTATTAAATAATGAAGCGCGTTTACAACAAGCATTAATTCGCGATAAAGATATCGAAAACCTTTATATTCTTCCAGCTTCACAAACCCGTGATAAAGATGCCCTCACCGATGAAGGTGTGGCACGTATTATGGATGAGTTGGCACAAGAGTTTGATTACATTATTTGCGACTCACCTGCAGGGATTGAGCGCGGTGCCATTCTTGCAATGTACCATGCCGATGAAGCGATTATTGTGACTAACCCTGAAATTTCTTCAGTACGTGACTCTGACCGTATTATTGGTATGCTTGACAGCAAAACCAAAAAAGTAGAACAAAATGAAGGTCGTGTGCGTAAGCACTTGTGTATTACACGTTACAACCCAGAACGTGCCGATAAACAAGAAATGCTGACCATTGACGACATTTCTAAAGATATTTTACGTGTACCAACTTTAGGCGTGATTCCTGAATGTAAGAGCGTACTTCAAGCATCTAACGAAGGTAAACCTGTCATTCTGTATAGCGATGCTGCTGCAGGTCAGGCGTATGATGACTTAGTTGCACGTTTCTTGGGTGAAGAACGTCCGTTTCGTCATATTGAAACAAAACCGAAAGGTTGGTTAGCACGATTATTTGGAGCGTAGACATGGCAGGATTTTGGAGCAAACTATTTAGCGGTGAAGACAAGCCATCTAGCGCACAAACAGCAAAAGATCGCTTAAAAGTGATTGTTGCTTCTGAACAAGGTCTATGTAAACGCTTAAGCCAAGACAAAATTGATCAGATGAAAAAAGAAATCATGCAAGTGGTAAATCGCTACGTGCGTGGTGTCGATGAACAACATATTCAAATGTCTGTGCGTTCAGAAGCCAATATTGAAATGTTGGAAATGAATATCAATTTGCCTGAAGAGCGATAATCTGAATACTGATTAGTCAAGCAAATTGAATCAGGGCAAAATAACACTAGTTATTTTGCCCTATTTTTTTCAAAAGAATATAAAGGAGATTGCCATGGCATTATCTCAACCTGCGACCTTTAACGAAGCATGGTCGGATGAACGTGTATTTGCCTATTTGAATCAACTTCCACCTGCAGGTGTGAATGCAGATTTTCACGTACTCTATCACGCATTTAAACACATGCGTCCAAGCGACTATGAACGTCTATTGACACAATTTGTTGCCGATGGTCGCGATGTCAATGCCACTAATCCTGAAGGTCAGCGTATTCACGATGTGATTGCTGAATTTCCACGTCAAAAAGATGGTTTTTTAGCAGTTTTAGCCAAGTTTGCTTAAACTGTTTAAACACAATCTCTGGCTAAATTCAGCCAAAAAGATTGAGTGTAAAAAGAAAAAATCCCGCAATTGAATTGCGGGATTTTTTTATAGCACTACTTGATTCAAAATCAAACAGAAAGTGAAAGCTTTACACTAAAATTTCACGTTTCCCATTTGCTCCTTGCTCGCTCACAATGCCTTGCTCTTGCATCTGATCGACAATACGTGCCGCACGGTTATAGCCCAAGCTAAATTTGCGCTGTAAAGATGAGGTCGACACTTTACGTGTTTCCAAAACAAATGCTACACACTGATCATACAACACATCACGGTCTGGACTGCCTTCACCATCTTCAAAACCACGTGAAGATGGTTCTTCATCAAATGGCGTCAAGATTTCATCGACATAGTCAGGATCGCCACGCTCACGCCACGCATCACAAATACGGTTGACTTCATCATCCGAAATAAATGCGCCATGCACACGTTCTGGCTCAATTTTACCCGGCCCTAAAAATAGCATATCACCATGACCAAGCAGGTCTTCTGCACCGCCCGCATCCAAGATAGTACGTGAGTCAATTTTCGAGTTCACACGCAAAGCTACACGGGTTGGAATGTTGGCTTTAATTAGACCTGTGATCACATCCACCGATGGACGCTGAGTTGCTAAGAGTAAGTGAATCCCTGCTGCACGTGATTTTTGTGCCAAACGGGTAATCATTTCTTCCGCTTTCTTGCCCACTTGCATGATCATGTCGGCAAACTCATCTGCCACAATCACAATAGATGGCAATGGTGTTAAACGCGGTGCACGTTCTTGCGTTGCTGAATCTCCCGGCTTCCAAGTTGGATCAATTAAATCTTCACCATTGGCAATAGATTCTTCAACCTTACGGTTATAGTCGCTTAATTTACGAATTTTCAGGAAAGACATTAGCTTATAACGACGTTCCATTTCATTGACACACCAATTTAAAGCGCTGACGGCATCTTTCATATCAGTCACTACAGGCGTCAATAAGTGTGGAATATCGTTATAGTTGGCGAGTTCCAATTGTTTCGGGTCAATCAAAATTAAGCGTAATTGATCAGGCTTGTATTTCAGCAACATCGACAAAATCATCGAGTTCACTGCCACTGATTTACCTGAACCCGTTGTCCCTGCTACGAGCATGTGTGGTGCTTTGCCCAATTCAGTAATCACAGGATTGCCTGAAATGTCTTTCCCCATCGCCATAGATAAAATGCCGTTTGGATCTTCAAAAGCAGGCGTTTGTAATAACTCAATCAAACGTACCATTTCACGTGAACTATTCGGTACTTCAATGCCAATATACGGTTTGCCCGGAATCACTTCGACCACACGTACCGATGCCATCGACATTGAACGCGCCAAGTCACGAGAAATATTGGTTACTTTTGAAGCTTTGACCCCAGGTGCCAAATCCAGCTCAAAACGGGTCACGACAGGACCAGGCTGTGCTTCAACCACTTTGGCTTTGACATTAAATTCCTGTAATTTAATTTCCAGCAATTCCGACAAGCGCGATAATTGTTCTGCGGTGAAGTTCACTTTTTTGTTTGGATCGACTTTATCAAGCAAATCCAAACCCGGTAATGGCGATAAATCACGACGTTTTTCTGCAACCTGCATGGCGCGTGACATCGGACGACCATGTGCATCGGTCAGCGGCGCATCAAAATCAAAGTCATCTTCGTCTAGTGGTTTGCCTGCGGTTTCCTGCCAAGCTTCGATAAATGCTTCTTTGGATAACGCCACTTTTTCTGCTTGTTCAGCCTGTGTAGCAGTCGCTGCGTTTGCCATCACTGCGGCAGTGGCTGCCGTCTGAATAGGTGCCTGAACAAAAGCAGAACTTTGTGCATAGCTACTGGTACTACGCGCTACAGGCGCTTGATCTTGAAATGCATCTTGCTGTAACTCATCACCCAAAAGATCATCCACCAACAAGTCATCTAAACTGTCTAAATCATGCTGCAAATGGCGCTCTTGGCGTACAGCATGATTTTGCGTATTCGAAGCACTTGACGATGGCGGGTTAAAATCTGACTCAAATCTGCTGAGATCATCGTTAAAATTGTGAGCCGTAGGATTCGAGTGCGGATGCACTGTTTCTTGCTGGGTCACAGACTCATCTAAAGTATCCATTGCCCCGCTGTTTTGGAATGGGCTGTGTAAATCACTTGCAGCTTTGCCTTGCGGAACTGCTGCGAGCAATTCATCAAAAATTTGATCATCATCCCAATCTAACGAAGATTTTGCAGTGGCTTGAGATGCCGTAGATGCAGGACGCACTTCATCAAAAGGATTCGATTGTAGATGTGGCTCTGGTTCTTCAGAAGCACGTAATAATGCATGAATGTCTTGGTTATGCTGACTGTCGGTATTTTCTTGTAAAGCACGCCACACTTCGCCTGTCGCAACAATACGCTGGCTGTCTTGTTCTAAGCGATGCGCCTTTTCGATGGTTTTTTCTAACTCAACATCATCAATTTCATCTTGCACCAATAGCTGTTGCTGCGCCTGTTGCTCTTCTTCTTCACGTTGCTGCATGTGATTAAACATACGCTCTGCCGCAGGATGTGGCGCAGTTGTTTCAGCTTCTTTCGCCTGTGCAACCACGGGTTCACTTGCTGCTTCTAAATCAGTTGATGCCACTTCAACAGCAACCACAGGTGCAGCAGCGACAACGGTCTTTTTCACCTGTGGTGTAGAACGGTCAAAGTCAGATTCTGCTTCAGGTACATTGCGATAGAACAAATCTTGCAGATAAGCAGGTGTAGCTTTTAAAGTTGCCCACGTTCTGTTCCACTTCACCCCAAATGCGAGGGTAAATAAGAAAATCCAAAAGACGACTAAAAAAAGTGTTGCTCCATAAATGGTTAAAATTTGCGATAAACTTTTCCCAAGTTCAAAACCAATGATGCCGCCTGAGGCATTGTCTAACGTATCGGCAGGTACTTGCCAAAATAAATACAGCAAACTTGCTGTTGCCAATAAAATGAAGAATTGTGCAGCATAACGAAATGGTCGGTTTAAAAAACTACGTGGCCACCAGACTTGTAAGGCTTCAATAAAAAAATAAGCAGGAAGAAGCAGACTCGCCCAACCTAAAAAGCCAAACAGTAAATCGGCAATCCACGCACCTGCGATTCCACTCGCATTTGAAACCTGTTGGGTGTCACTGGAAATGTGCATCCAACCTGGGTCAAATGGAGTATAGGTCACCGTTGCAAGGAACAGATATATTCCAAAAGAGACCAAAAATAATGTCGCTATTAAGCGATGTGCATAAGCACCCGACACCGCAGTCATATATTGTCCTGTCGCCAATTCTTCATCAATGTTTTTTGTTTGTTCGATGGTCTTAAAAAGCCACCTGATTCGGAGCGTCTGTATTTCATTTAGCTGTGTCATTTAAGTTGCATTTCACGATGCAAGCTTCACCACACAGCAAGCTATAAATTATAACAGACCTTCTATTATGCATGTGTTGCCTAGAAAAAGATGCAAGATTATTGAAGTGTGTTGTTAACTTTTTCTATATAGCTCAAATCGATTTACATGATCAGTAATATCAACTTTAATCACACAGCAAACTCATCCTGTTTCACGTATAATTCCATAAATTTCTAAATAAAAAAAGGATGCTGTGCATGAGCGCTCGTCACTCACGTTTAATTATTTTAGGTTCAGGCCCTGCAGGTTATAGTGCCGCAGTATATGCTGCACGTGCCAACTTAAAACCGACTTTAATTGCAGGCTTACAATTGGGTGGTCAGCTCACCACAACTACGGAAGTTGATAACTGGCCAGGTGATCCTGAAGGTTTAACAGGCCCAGCGTTAATGGAACGTATGCAAGCTCATGCGGAACGCTTTGGCACAGAAATCGTGTATGACCATATCAATGAAGTAAACCTGAATGTGCGCCCATTTGTACTGAAAGGTGATATGGAAGAATTTACCTGTGATGCTTTAATCATTTGCACAGGTGCGACTGCACAATATTTAGGTTTAGAATCTGAAGCAGCATTTATGGGTCAAGGCGTAAGTGCCTGTGCCACCTGTGATGGTTTCTTCTATAAAAACCAAAAAGTGATGGTCGTTGGCGGTGGTAACACGGCTGTTGAAGAAGCATTATACCTGTCTAACATTGCATCACACGTGACATTGGTGCATCGTCGTGATTCACTTCGCTCTGAAAAAATCTTGCAAGATCATTTATTTGCCAAAGAGAAAGAAGGCAAAATCAGCATTCTTTGGAACAACCAAGTTGACGAAGTCTTGGGCGACAACACAGGCGTAACTTCAGTACGTTTAAAATCAACTACCGATGGTTCTACTCAAATTGTTGATGTGTCTGGCTTATTCATTGCGATTGGTCACAAACCGAATACAGGCATGTTCGAAGGTCAATTGAACTTGCGTGATGGTTATATCCAAGTACAAAGCGGCACTTCAGGCAATGCGACTCAAACTTCTGTGGCTGGCGTATTTGCTGCAGGTGATGTGGCCGATTCAATTTATCGCCAAGCGATTACTTCTGCAGGTTCAGGTTGTATGGCAGCTTTGGATGCAGAAAAATATTTAGATGCACTTGGTGAATAATTTAGTGACCAAGTTTAAAGACCGCTCTCCTTGAGCGGTTTTTTTATCACGGCATTTTTAGGTATGATGAAATCAAGTTCATCGTAAAACTTCATACGGCAATTGATATGCACACGCTCCCGGCTTCACAATTCATTTTCCCCGATCCCATTGAAGTTGATCCTGAGGGTGAAGGCTTGATTTGTGTAGGTGCAGACCTTTCCCCTTCAACCTTATATGAAGCCTATACACATGGCTTATTTCCATGGTTTTCAGAAGGTGATCCTATTTGTTGGTGGAGTCCTGAGCCACGTTGCGTGATTATTCCGCAACATTATCAGCCGAGTAAGTCTTTAATCCGCAACATGAAAAAAATGGATTATCGCATTACTGTCAATCATGCCTTTGAACAGGTAATTCGCAATTGTGCCTTGCCCCGTAGCTATGCCAATGAAACTTGGATTTCTGAAGAGATCATTCAAGGTTACAGTCAGCTTTTTGCAGCAGGTTATGGCTACAGTGTCGAAGTTTGGGAGCAAGATCTTTTGGTCGGTGGTTTATATGGGGTCAGCATTGGCAAGGGCTGTTTTGGTGAGTCCATGTTTAGCCATCGCACTGATGTATCTAAAATGGCATTTTATAGTTTGATGCTGCTCGGACAAGAACAACAATTGCCTTGGATTGACTGTCAATTGGTCAATGATCATTTAATTAGTCTGGGCGCATGTACACTTTCTCGCCAAGACTATCTTAAATCGTTACAAGATGTTGTAAAACAGCCTGCAATCAATTGGAAAAAATATCAGGACAGTGTATTTTCAAGTAAAACAATAGCGCAGTATGCGCGCCTATTTGAATGACAATAACAGAGAGGGATCTTGAAAATGAATTCATATCACCCAAAATCCCTGCTAAATGATTTGCAGTATTACATTACTCCGCCGCATGATTGCAGCTATTTACCTGAAAAATCTGCGCGGATGGTTTTTTTAGATCCTGCACATAAAATTGATGTGCTGACTTTGTCTGAACTCTCTCGGGTCGGTTTTCGTCGCAGTGGCGATTTTGTCTATCGTCCTGAATGCCATTTGTGCCGCCAATGCCTTTCTTCACGTATTCCTGTCGCTGAATTTAAAATGAACAGCACGCAAAAGAAAGCTTGGAAACGCAATCACGATTTACAGATCAAAATCACCAAGCCACAAGATGCAGGTGATTTGCATTATGCGCTGTATGAACGCTATATCAATGAACGACATGCCGATGGCGATATGTTCCCTGCCAGCCGTGACCAATTTGAAAAATTCCTAATCCACAGTTGTACCAGCAGCTTCTTTTTAGAGGTTTGGCAAGATGATCGCTTAATTGCAGTATCGACCTGTGATTATTTAGATGATGGTATTTCTGCGGTCTATACCTTTTTTGACCCAGACGAAAGTCGTCGCTCACTCGGAACATTTGCGGTATTAAAACAAATTGAACAGGCACAGCATTTGGGACTGCAATATGTTTACTTAGGTTATTGGGTACCACATTCCAATAAAATGAACTATAAATCGCAATATGTGCCCCTTGAGCTACTGCTTGATGGTCAATGGCGACGCATTAACCGCAGCCTAAATACCGATGAGGTGCAGCAATTGGGAAACTCCTTAATGACCACGCTGCCCTTAGGCTGGAATAACTCCATCATCAAATAAAAATGTAATGATGCAATACTGATTTTTGCATCGATCAGATTCACTTAAACAAACTGGCAAAATCATCGCTATAAGATTTCACCATAATAATGGCATGCTCCCGTGTGCCATCCGTTTTAGGATAATAATTTTTACGTAAATCAATTTGATGAAAACCTGACTTTTCATACAGGGCTATCGCAGCTAAATTACTTTCACGTACTTCTAAAAAAATCTGCACAGGTTGGTTTTTCAAACCTGCAATAGAATGTTCTAGCAGTTGATAACCTAAACCTTTGCCTTGCTGACTTGGATGCACCGCCATCAACAACAAATTTGCTTCATCCAACACAGGTTGCAAAATACAAAAACCCACCACTCTCCCTGCATGTTCAATCACGGTACTGTGATAACTCTCTACCGCTTCGGCAAATTGTTTGGCACTCCACGGATGACTTTGTACCAAATTTTCAATCGCAACCACATCGGCGACATCATGGGCTTGCATTAAACGAATCATAAGAAATGATCTTGTGCTGTTCTAAGATGTAGGCATTATAGATTTCACGACAAAAAAATCGAGCAAAAAAAAAGGCAACTTACGTTGCCTGACCAAAAGGAAAAGTTTAAAAGCCTAATTTAGCTTTCCAAGTATTTAATAATGTTGTGGTATCAAAATCGTTAGGATGAAAATTCGGTTTGAAA
The DNA here is from genome assembly GCF_013418545.1 of Acinetobacter sp. YH12136. Classification (NCBI taxonomy): domain Bacteria; kingdom Pseudomonadati; phylum Pseudomonadota; class Gammaproteobacteria; order Moraxellales; family Moraxellaceae; genus Acinetobacter; species Acinetobacter sp. YH12136. Next base: position 45,862 of record NZ_VPBV01000019.1, on the reverse strand, counting down.
TAGAACAACATTTCTTTGCCCATGCCTGTAATAATCCCTTTAGATGGACTATAGGCATAACGATAAATCATGCGTAAATTTTCCAAATTCAACTGCTTGTCTTGTTTTAGTAAACGCCACAAAAAATAGTTTTGTACAAAAAATAAAGTCAGCATCGAAATAACCAAAGAACTTGTACGTAGTGCATAGGCTTTCAGACCTTTGCCAAACACACCTTCAAATACATCATACGCAACAGCTTTATGTTCGTTTTCTTCAATCGCATGCCACAACCACATAGTTTTCATGGTGTCATCGGTCATCAATTCTTGAATATGTGAATTGGTCAATAATTGTGAGGCAATCGTAGCCGTAAAATGCTCTAAGGCTGTGGTTGCAGTTAAATCCACCATTTCCTGTGTAATACCAACCGGTTTTGCGATTTTGGCAAGCAGCTTGCGTGTAGTCTGAATGACTGTATCAGTGTGACGATCTAAAGTATCAACATCATGTCCAAACTTTTGCGCTGAAGCATTAAAGCCCACATGCTCATGTGTATGCATGGCTTCTTGACCAATAAAAGCACTGATTTCTTTTTGCAATTCAGCATTGTCTTTTAACATTGGGTGATAACGTACAACACGTACACTGTCTATAAAGAACTTTTCACCTGCAGGGAATAAAGCAGATAATGCAGTCATAAAATGGGTAAGACCAGCATTCCCACTCATCCAATATTCTGGCAATGCATCAAAGTTAAAATTCATGCGACGTACAGGGAAACTTGCTCCTGCTCGCTGACTAATACTGACTTTAGCATTCATATTTTATCTCCCTCGATTACTGTAAAACCAATACATCTATTCAGTAACCGACGTATTTCTTATTTTTGACTTGCTTTCATCTTAAAGTTTTCTCGTTTTTGTTTAAGTGCAGTTAAGGACAGCAAATTGTCAGTTCAGGACATGAGGGACAAAAATAATGATGAGTGAAATTGTTTTTGTGGTGCAAAAGCACAAATAGCGAGGCTTTAAATTTTTTTGTGATATAGATAAAAAATAACCATAAAAAAAGCGCTCCAAATGGAGCGCTTTTTCAGACTATACAGTGATTATGCTGTTACTTTAGCAACAACACCCGCACCTACAGTACGACCACCTTCACGGATCGCGAAGCGTAAACCAGCGTCCATTGCGATTGGGTGGATTAATTCTACTGACATTTCTACGTTGTCACCTGGCATTACCATTTCAACGCCTTCTTTCAACTGGATTGCACCAGTTACGTCAGTTGTACGGAAATAGAATTGTGGACGGTAACCGTTAAGGAATGGAGTGTGACGACCACCTTCTTCTTTAGAAAGTACATATACTTCCGCATCGAATTTAGTGTGTGGCTTGATTGTACCTGGTTTAGCAAGTACTTGACCACGTTGTACGTCTTCACGCTTAGTACCACGTAGAAGAACACCACAGTTCTCACCCGCACGACCTTCGTCTAGAAGTTTACGGAACATTTCTACGCCAGTTACAGTTGTTTTAACTGTGTCTTTGATACCAACGATTTCAACTTCTTCGCCTACTTTCACGATACCAGTTTCAACACGGCCAGTTACTACTGTACCACGACCAGAAATTGAAAATACGTCTTCGATTGGCATTAAGAATGCTTGGTCGATTGCACGTACTGGCTCTGGAATGTAAGTGTCAAGCGCTTCAACAAGAGCTACAACAGCGTCTTCGCCGTATTGACCTGATTCACCGTTAAGTGCTGCAAGAGCAGAACCACGGATTACTGGAGTGTCATCGCCTGGGAAGTCGTAAGTAGAAAGAAGTTCACGAACTTCCATTTCAACTAATTCGATTAACTCTTCGTCGTCTACGATATCGCATTTGTTTAAGAATACGATGATGTAAGGTACACCTACCTGACGAGAAAGAAGGATGTGTTCACGAGTTTGTGGCATTGGACCATCAGTCGCTGAACAAACAAGGATCGCACCGTCCATCTGAGCAGCACCAGTGATCATGTTTTTAACATAGTCGGCGTGGCCTGGGCAGTCTACGTGCGCGTAGTGACGAGTTGGAGAGTCGTATTCTACGTGAGAAGTATTAATTGTAATACCACGTGCTTTTTCTTCTGGTGCAGAGTCGATTGCAGCGTAGTCTTTCGCTTCACCACCGAATTTTTTTGCACATACAGTTGCAATTGCAGCTGTTAAAGTTGTTTTACCATGGTCAACGTGACCGATTGTGCCCACGTTAACGTGTGGCTTATTACGTTCGAACTTAGCCTTAGCCATGAGATCTTCCTTTTTAAAACGACTCATGGAGGATCACTCCATGAGCATTAGGTTTTTAACTATGAATTAGTTTGCGCTTATAGTAATCGAAAGATTACTCGTCGTCACCTTTTTTACCACCAGACTGGAATTTAGCAATAATGCCATCAGCCACGTTACGTGGAGTTTCAGCATATTTAGCAAATTCCATAGAGTAAGTCGCACGACCTTGAGACATAGAACGCATGTGTGTTGCGTAACCAAACATCTCAGCAAGTGGAACTTCAGCACGAATTGCTTTAGTACCGCCAGGTAAGTCGTCCATACCTTGAACCATACCACGACGACGGTTTAAGTCACCCATGATATCGCCCATGTAGTCTTCTGGAGTTTCTACTTCAACTTTCATGATTGGTTCAAGAAGGATAGGATCTGCTTTCATGAAACCATCACGGAATGCGTAAGAACCTGCCATTTTGAACGATAATTCGTCAGAGTCGACATCGTGGTAAGAACCGTCGAACAATGTAGCTTTAATGCCTACAACTGGGTAACCAGCCAAGACACCATTCTTCATACGTTCTTGGATACCTTTGTCTACTGCACCGAAGAATTCTTTAGGTACTACACCACCTACAACTTCTTCAGCGAATTCGTAATCTTTACCAGCTTCAGGATCAAGCGGCTCTAAACGTACGAATACGTGACCGAATTTACCTTTACCACCAGTTTGACGTACGAACTTACCTTCTTGTTCGATAGACTTTTTGATCGTTTCACGGTAAGCAACCATTGGTTTACCAATGTTCGCTTCAACGTTGAATTCACGCTTCATACGGTCAACGATGATGTCAAGGTGAAGCTCACCCATACCCGCAATAATCGTTTGGCCAGATTCTTCGTCTGTACGTACGCGGAATGAAGGGTCTTCTTTCGCCAAGCGACCTAAAGCTACTGACATTTTTTCTTGGTCAGCTTTAGTCTTAGGTTCAACAGCCAATGCAATTACTGGCTCTGGGAATTCCATACGCTCTAGTGTAATCACTGCGTTTTCGTCACACAATGTATCACCAGTGGTTGTATCTTTAAGACCTACACACGCTGCGATATCACCCGCACGAATTTCTTCGATGTCGTGACGGTCATTTGCGTGCATCTGTACGATACGACCAATACGCTCACGCTTCATTTTCACTGGGTTATAAACCGGGCTACCCGCTTTAAGAACACCTGAGTAAACACGTACGAACGTTAAGTTACCAACGAATTTGTCGTTCATGATTTTGAACGCTAACGCAGCAAACGGTGCTTCATCAGACGCTTCACGAGAACCTTCAGTTTCGTCTTTGTCGTCTAAGATACCTTTAATTGCTTCAACGTCAGTTGGTGCAGGTAAGAATTCAATTACTGCGTCCAACATACGTTGAACACCTTTGTTTTTGAATGCAGAACCACACATTGCAGGTTGAATTTCACCCGCTAATGTACGTTGACGTAAACCAGCAATGATTTCTTCTTTAGAAAGTTCACCATTTTCTAGGTACTTGTCCATGAGTTCTTCTGATGCTTCAGCAGCAGCTTCAACCATGTTAGTACGCCATTCTTCAGCAGTTGCTTGAAGATCAGCTGGAATCTCGCCGTATTCAAACTTCATACCTTGAGAAGCTTCATCCCAGATGATTGACTTCATTTCGATTAAGTCAACAACACCTGTAAATGTGTCTTCTGCGCCTACTGGAACAACGATAGGCACTGGGTTAGCACCCAAACGTGTCTTCATTTGTTCAACTACGCGGAAGAAGTTTGCACCAGTACGGTCCATTTTGTTAACGAACGCTAAACGAGGTACTTTATATTTGTTTGCTTGACGCCATACAGTTTCAGACTGCGGTTGAACACCACCTACAGCACAGTAAACCATACATGCACCGTCAAGAACACGCATAGAACGCTCAACTTCAATTGTGAAGTCAACGTGTCCCGGTGTGTCAATTACGTTAATACGGTGTTGGTCAAATTGGTTACCCATACCTTTCCAGAAGCATGTTACAGCTGCTGAGGTAATAGTAATACCACGTTCTTGCTCTTGTTCCATCCAGTCAGTTGTTGCTGAACCTTCGTGAGTTTCACCAAGTTTGTGACTTTCACCTGTATAGAACAAAATACGTTCTGAAGTTGTTGTTTTACCCGCATCGATGTGCGCAGAGATACCAATGTTACGGTAACGAGAAATTGGGGTTTGACGTGCCATGATTTCTAGCATTCCTAAATTTTGTTGTTTAAAACAGGACGCTTTAAGCTGCCTAGCAACTTAAAGCGATTTGATGACAATTCAGTGACAACCGATTCATCACCCTCCTGATTAGGGCCTGTTTTATCCGCTTAGAAACGGTAGTGAGAGAAGGCTTTGTTGGCTTCAGCCATACGGTGCACATCTTCACGTTTTTTGATCGCTGCGCCTTTACCTTCAGATGCATCAAGCAACTCGCCAGCAAGACGTAACGCCATAGTTTTTTCAGAACGCTTAGCAGCAGCATCTACCAACCAACGCATCGCTAAAGCAGTACGACGGGATGGGCGTACTTCCATAGGAACTTGATAAGTAGCACCACCAACACGGCGTGCTTTTACTTCGACCATTGGACGAACTTTTTCAAGCGTAGCTTCAAAAAATTCAACTGGGTCTACTTTAGATTTTTCTTGAACGCGGTCTAAAGCACCGTAAACGATACTTTCAGCAATAGATTTTTTACCATCTTGCATTACGTGGTTCATGAATTTAGCGATTGTTTGGCTGCTGAATTTAGGATCCGGAAGGATTTCACGAGCAGCGACTACGCGACGTCTTGGCATTTTAAACTACCTATAAATATGACACTTCAGGGTGATCCAGCCGTAGCACAAAGTGTCGTGTGCATTTCGCTGGCCTTACTACACGTCGCTTGAATTTCACAAAATTAAATGCAGAAATCAGACAAGCGAGACGATAAAGGATTGCAGTTCTACGAACTAAGAGTTTAATCTTTAAAAGATTATTTCTTAGGACGTTTAGCACCGTATTTAGAACGTGACTGGTTACGATCTTTCACACCAGCACAGTCTAAAGAACCACGAACGGTATGGTAACGTACACCTGGTAAGTCTTTAACACGACCACCACGGATAAGAACAACACTGTGCTCTTGTAGGTTGTGACCTTCACCACCGATGTAGCTAGAAACTTCAAAACCTGAAGTTAAGCGAACACGGCAAACTTTACGCATTGCTGAGTTAGGTTTTTTAGGTGTAGTTGTGTAAACACGTGTACAAACACCACGACGTTGTGGACAAGCCTTCAACGCAGGAACTTTTGATTTTTCAACCAAAGTCGTACGACCCTTACGGATCAACTGATTTGTTGTTGCCATGTGGCAATTCTCCCGTTAATAAAAAGCCCCAAAAACATACTACTTTTTGAGGGCATGCAATTGTAAGCGAAGATAGAAAAATGGTCAATATTTCATAGGCAGTTAAAATACCAACCAAATTTCTACTTATCACTTGTTTTTATTCAGCTTTTGGCTTGCGAGTACTTGTACGAGTTCTCGGCTTTTTTGTAACCTGCTTTGCAGTTTCTGTACTTGATGTTACTGGATTTTCCGAAACAGTTTCAGCCACTTGGGTTGAATCTTCCACAGGCTCTAAAGCATCTTCCAGCCTATATTCATCAATTTCTTCTGCAGGTACAGCAGGTTTTTGCGGTGCAACTTCAGCATGTGGCTCTAGCATTTGATCTGCCAATTCTTCTAGACCTTGCTGAATATTTTCATCGAGCTGTGCTGCAGTTGTTTCCACTTTGTCCGATTTTTTCTGCACTTTTACCGCTCGGATACTTTCATGGTCTGATACGGTTTGCACTAAAGCATCTGACGGCGCAGATTCCGCGCGCTCTTGCCCCGCTACTAATTCATCTTGCTCCGCATGTTTAGCTTCATTGCCCTTCAATTGCTCCAAGAGTTTAGGCGCAGCCTGTGCCAGCAATTCCAACGATTTTTCATACGCATGAATGGCTGATAAATTGCTGTCTTTATGCTGAATTAAATAGCTACGGGCATTGGAAAACACTTGCTGTGCCTTGTGATGCACATCTTCCACCAATTTCCAGCTATATACTGCACTCACCGATGCGGTTGCTACAGGCGTGAGTTTATTCAACATGGAAAACTTAGGTACATGATTCAACCACGACCATTTGACTTGACCTTGCTCATTCAAGAAGTATTTCTTTAATGCCTCATAATCATTGCTTGAACCGAGCATATTTTGTAATTGATGCACATCATGAGTTTGCAGCATATTGGATAAGGTTTTTAGCCCCATCAGTACCGCTTGCTTTTCTGCAATGATGCCTAAATCAATTTGTTTAAAAATAAACTGAACAATTTCTTGCTCGGTGTCTTTGTTCAGTTCAAAACCGTATGCACGTCCCACCTGATAAATGGTACGCAAAGACATCACAATAGATGCAGGCACATCAATAGTTGAACCGATTACTCCTGTTGCACCTGTCAATGCGCCTTGCAGTGATGCAATCCATTTATTTTGTTCTGCGAGTGCCTGACTAATTCGTTTAGAACGATCTACATCTTGAGTCAATTCTTCTAAATCGCGCACACCTGCTTGATCAAGCACATCATCAACAGAGCTAATATTGGAGGTAAAACTATTCAGCTGATCAAATAAATAATCTGAAATTTTGTCGGAAAAATCGGGCGACACAAAACTCGCTACCTGATTGACGCGATTATAGTGACGTCCTAAAAGCTGACGTGAAACTTGTGGCACATGCTGTCTGAGCATGTGTTGAGGATTGTCATACTGACGCGCTTGAAAAGCACTAAAACTACGTGCCTGACCTTCAATAATTTGCCCTGATTTTGCACTGTGCTCATCCTTCGCTACAGTACCCGGTGCAACTTGCTGCAATACATGGATGCCTGTACTGCTGAGCTTTTTAGCCACTCCAATCGCATTCGAGAAGAATCCGCTTGATTGTTTATTGTTGGAATCTGACATTCTTACTCCTCATTTTTAATTTCTATGATTTATGGGTAAATACTAGGTGTAGTCTAAGTTTATCTCAATGTGATTGTGTATCTTTTGGTTGGCTTCCTGCATCTTATTTGCTGCTTTACTGCGGTTTGATCTTCCCTGCAAAGTGGCATCATATTTGCCATAAGAATTCAAAATTCTTTCTGCTATTATGAACGCAATTGTAAGACATGAGTCATACCGTATCAGCGATTGCTTGGCAGTCACGGTGTTCGGCTCAACATTATCACCATAAAAGGGATCTGTAGATGAAACGTGTTGTAATCACCGGCATGGGCATTAACTCGTGCATTGGTAATACTTTAGAAGCTGTGACTCATTCTTTACAAAACGGTATTTCTGGGACACGTTCCAACCCAACTTATGCTGAACTTAATTTCAAAAGCCACGTAAGTGCAGCAGCAGAACAAAACTTTAACCACATTGACCGTAAATTAAAACGCTTTATGGGCGTGTGTGCGATGTACGCTTACAACGCTGCAGTAGATGCCATTGAACATGCGGGCTTAAAGCAAGAAGATTTAGCAGGCAACCCACGTTACGGTATCGCGGGTGGTTCAGGCGGTAACTCAACTGCATCTGTTGCAGAAATGATTGAGCTACTTGAAGAAAAAGGGGCACGTAAAATTGGCCCGTTCTTCGTACCACGTAACATGTCGAACACCATTACGGCAAACTTGGGTGTTGCGTTCAAATTACAAGGTATCGCGCACTCAATTACCAGTGCATGCGCAACTTCTGCCGATGCAATTGGTTATGCCTACAACCTAATTCAATTGGGTAAACAAGATTTAATGCTTGCAGGTGGCGGTGAAGAAGATCACTGGTCACAAAGCTTATTGTTTGATGCGATGGGTGCTTTGTGTTCTAAATACAACGACACACCAGAAACAGCATCTCGTCCGTACTCTGCAGACCGTGATGGTTTCGTCATTGCAGGTGGTGGTGGTTTCGTGGTTCTTGAATCACTTGAACACGCACAAGCACGTGGTGCAAATATTTTAGCTGAAGTGGTTGCGTATGCTGCAAACTCTGACGGTGCAGACATGGTTGCACCAAGCGGTGAAGGTGCAACACGTTGTATCTTGATGGCTTTAGACGAAGCGAAACAACACGGTGTAGACGCAATTGACTATGTGAACACACATGGTACTTCTACTCCAGCAGGCGACGTGACTGAATTGAAAGCCATGGAACGTGCGTTTGGTGAAGGTAAAGTGCCTGCTCTTAGCTCAACGAAGTCAATGACTGGTCACAGCTTGGGTGCTGCAGGCGTTCAAGAAGCAATTTATTCTGTCTTGATGATGCAAAACGACTTCATTGCACCAAACATCAACGTCACTGAACTTGATGAAGGCGCGAAAGCATTTGATATCGTACTTGAAAAACGCGACACAAAATTGAATACTGTGATGAGTAACAGTTTTGGTTTTGGCGGTGTAAATGCCTGCCTTATTTTCAAGAAGTGGGATGAATAATCTCCTATAGGATAGTCGATGGATGCACCTTCTGATGCTTTTTTATGGGTAAAAGCATTACATATTATTGCCGTGGTTTGCTGGTTCGCTGCATTGTTCTACTTACCACGTTTATATGTTTACCATGCCATGAGTGAAGATACACTGAGCCATCAGCGTTTTGAAATCATGGAGCGCAAGTTGTACCGAGGGATTATGTGGCCGTCTATGATTGCCACCCTCATCACGGCACACTTTTTGGTAGATTGGGGCGATGCGACCCGCAATTACCACGATGCGTTATGGTTTTACCTGAAAGTAGCATTGGTCGGTTTATTGGTGATTTACCATTTGGTTTGTGGCTATTACCGCCAAAAACTGATTGGCAATGCGCATTATAAATCACACAAGTTCTGGCGATTCTTCAATGAAATGCCGACTGTGCTGCTATTAGCGATTGTAATTTTAGTCGTGGTAAAACCACAGTTCTAAAATTTGAAACGCCAAGTATCCTGACATCTCAACCTGATTCGGTTGTAAAAAAACCTCAGTGCAAAGAACTGAGGTTTTTTTATGGGTGACAACTAAAAACAGCACTTATGCTTTAATTCAACGTATTTGTGAGTAAGGCTGAAAGCCCAATGCCGCTGCTTGTTTCTGCTGAGATTGAGGAATCGTGACAATAGCAATTTTTCCATCTGCACCACCACAGACCTGTGCATACATCCGCCCATCTGAACCTACACTGGCCCGCTTCACCTGAATCTGTGCTTGCTGTAAACGCTGAACAATTTCCGTAAGGGTTAAACCTGAATCTGGCTCACACTGTCGATGTTGCAATGATGTGTACATTTCGACCTGCGCAGTAGGTGTTGTGGATGTAGCAGCATGATTGGCACATGCAGTCATCAGTATTGAAACCGCTACTACTGCAATAGATTGACTAAATATCTTCATCACATACCCTCTTTCAATATTAAAATTAAATATTCAAATTAAATATTGAAGCACGATCTTTGCAATAACACTGCGCTAGAAATGCAAACAGATGTAAGCATCTCGCTCATCCAGATAACTGTTCAAGCACCGACAAAATTTGCGCAAAACACTGAATTCTATGTTTTGGTGCAGCCAAGTCTAACTCCTGAGCCGAACCATAGCCGTATTCGACTGCAACACAATCGACTCCATTGGCTCGTGCACCTAAAATATCGTGTTCACGATCTCCAATCATTAAACATTGTTCAGGTTGCAATTGTTCTTGCTGCAAAATATAGGCAATTAAATCCGCTTTATTGGTACGCTCACCATTTAGTTCGCTACCGTAGGGATATTCAAAATATTGCAATAAATCGAAGTGATCTAAAATTTGGCGTGCATAAATTTCAGGTTTGGCTGTTGCTAAAAACAGTCGATAGCCTTGCTGTTTTAAATCTGCCAATGTTGCAGCAACATCTTCAAAGACATGATTTTCAAATAAGCCTGTTGCAGCAAAACGCTCTCGATAGCCTGCTAAGGCTTGCTCTGCCAATACGTCATGCACATCTACATGAAGTAATTTTGCCAAAGAGGCTTTTAAGGGCGGCCCGATAATCCAATCAATATTTTCCGTATCTGCAATAGGATGTCCAACCTTAGCCAAACCATAACGCGCAGAAGCGGTAATGCCCTCTTTCGGGTCGGTCAGCGTGCCATCTAAATCAATTAAAAGGTTCTTTATCACAATGTCAGCCTATGTGCCTAAATGACTATCGAGTGTTACTCCAAAGTTGCCTATACTAACGTAAATAGAAGCAATTAAGGATATGTGTGTGCGACCAACAGTACTATGTTTTTCTGGTTTAGACCCTTCGGGTGGCGCTGGTTTACAGGCTGATATTGAAGCCGTTGGCAATAGCGGTGCACATGCAGCGATTGCCTGCACAGCACTGACCATTCAAAACTCTCAGCAAGTATTTGGCTTTGAAGCAACGTCTAAAGAATTGTTATTGGCGCAAGCCAATGCGGTGGTGAATGATTTGCCCATTAAAGTTGTAAAGTCGGGCATGTTGGGCACCACTGACAATATTGCAGCGCTGGCAGATTTTTTACGTGCACATCCTGATTATTTATATGTGCTTGACCCTGTTTTGGTTGCCAATAGTGGTGGTTCTTTAGGTGATCAAGCGACTTTGGTTCAGGCATTTGTCGAGTTGATTCCACTGGCGACTTTAATCACGCCAAATACTGTGGAATTACGTGCCTTAACGGGTGAAGATGATTTAGAAAGCGCAACAGCTAAATTATTTGCAATGGGCGCGCAGGCCGTTTTGGTCAAAGGTGGGCATGAAGATACCCCTGATCATATTCGTAATGCACTGTATATTAACAATGAAATGGTTTCAGAAACCCGCTGTCCACGGCTTGAAGGTGAATATCACGGTTCAGGCTGTTCATTGGCGAGCTTTATTGCAGGGCGCTTGGCAATGGGAGATCAACTGAAACAAGCGGTACAACATGCTGAAACTTGGTTGTTTGGTGTGCTTAAATACGCGGAAACGCCTGTACCGAACGGACAGAAAATTCCGAAAAGGTTTTAGTGCTTATCGTTCAACTCCTTCAAACCCTGATCACCTTGTATCAGGGTTTTTCATTGCAACTTTTTAACGTTCGTGCCGTTGTTTCAAATTTTCGACATGTTGACGATTGGTTTTCCAAGACTTATCAAGTAGTTCTTTTTCAATTCTCAGCTGAATACGTTTCAGTTTCATCGGTGAAATGACTTCATGCCGAAAACCTTTGACATACTCAACCCATGCACTGCCTTTAAAAACATTGTTGGGCAAAGAGGTCTTAAACTCACAGTCTGGCATAAATACAATCACAGAATGCAGATATTCAGGCTCGACAATATCGCTCAATACTGATTCCAAAACTTTTATATGCTTATAGTTCTGATAGACAGGATTTTGAAACTTGTAGGTCTTTTTATAAATTTTTTGTGTCCATACTTTTTGGCGTTCTCCACCAAAAATCCAGCCTTTATAGTTTTTTGTTTCAATCACAAAAACCCCAAAAGGACTCAATAAAATATGATCTATTTGAGTTGTTCCTGCGAACTCATCAGGCAAAGTTACATCATTCAACAAGATATAATGTTCATCTAAATACAACTTCACATGCGTACTTACTGCGAGTTCCCCCACCTTTCCCTTTAGAAAAGGTTTGAAAATTTTGATCAGCCCTACACCTGCAACAAGCAGAATAAGCCACCAAAACTGCAACAATAATGTTTTTAACATTTCCCCTGCTCTATTTTATTTTGATCAAAATTGTTGTTGAATCTCAGTCATTTAAACTTTTGAAGTTGAAGATTCTAACTTTAACAAAATCGCTTTATTATCCAACCCGCCTGCAAAGCCCACCAATTTTCCACTTGCACCCACCACCCGATGACACGGTGCAATAATCGAAATTGGATTTTTGCCATTTGCCGCCCCTACGGCACGCATCGCATTCTCACTACCAACTTGTTCGGCAATTTGCTTATAACTACGAGTTTCCCCAAAAGGAATGCTTAATAACGCCTGCCAGACTTTCTTCTGAAATTCAGTGCCTTCAAAATCAAGAGGCACATCAAATTGCTGACGCTGACCTGCAAAATACTCTTGGAGTTGCTGCTGAGTTTTGAGCAAAATTGGATGATCATCTTGTCGAACTAAATTGGCTAAACGTACCCGTTTGTGATCTTCGTTATCCCACATTACCGCGACCAATGCGTGATCATGAGCCACCAATTTAAGCACACCTACGGGAGTGTCCATTTCAGTAAATGCCAGTTGCATTATTTTTTCTCCTCAAGCAGGTTGGGTATCAGCTCATCCTGTTTTAACTCAAACCGATCTGTGATTGCGCTTACACACCAAACAACCACACTCCCAATTATGTGGATGAAATTTTCATCAGCACCAAACCTGAAATAATCAGAACTGCAGCCAACATTCGCATGGCGCTGGCAGGTTCGCCTAAAACAAAAACACCCACTAAAAATGAACCGACTGCACCTATACCTGTCCAAATCGTATAAGCCGTACCTAAAGGTAAACTACGCATAGCATACGCAAGCAAGGCAAAACTTAAAATCATAAAAAAGAGCGTCACGATACTGGGCGTTAATTTACTAAAGCCATCAGACAGTTTCATAGAATATGCCCAAACCACTTCAAAAATACCCGCCAATATCAACATTAACCAGGCCATAACGCCCTCCTTCAATAGCATGAAATCAGGCCGTCCTGAAGATTTTTCTTGTCGAGTATTTAGTTGCTTTGACTATTTCTAAAAACCCAAACAAGGGAGGTCGTTCCTCCTGTTGCAATTTAAGCCATCGCGCAGCGATGACCCGTCTATTTTAAACTTAAAATTTTGCGCGCACCATTCAACACAAACATGGCCACAACTAAGCCAATAATTAGGTCTGGATAATTCGAGCCTGTGAGCATCACCAAACCGCCCGCGATAATCACACCTAAATTCACAATCACATCATTGGCGGAAAAAATATAACTGGCCTGCATATGAGTTCCACCATCTTTATGCCCTGAAATCAGCCATAAACAGGTAACGTTCGCCACCAATGCCACAGCGCCAATTCCCATCATCAATATGGATTCAGGCTCACTGCCAAAGAAGAAACGGCGCAGGACATCAAAAATAACCAGTGCAGCCAAACCCAGTTGCACCCAACCAGACAAATGCGCAGCTTTGAGCTGTTTCTTGGCAGATTGCCCCACCACAAATAAAGCCAAACCATACACGGCGGCATCGGCAAACATATCTAAGGAGTCGGCAATTAACCCTGTAGAAGATGCAATTAAACCTGCAATCAATTCCACCAAAAACATAGCGGCATTAATGCCAAGCAAGGCATACAGCACTTTTTGTTGTTCAGCACTGTTAGATACAGGCAATTCGGTTTGTGTATTGGCTTCAGTCTGTTGCAGCACAGCACCCAAACCCAATGCTTCTAATTTATGGGTGATTTCTGTGGCAGATTGATTGTGGTGATAAACCTTTAAAAGTCGTGCAGGCAAATCAAAAGATAAGGCAGCAATATCATTATGGTCTGCCAAAGCAATCCGCACCATTTGTTCTTCTGCGCCGCAATCCATTTTAGGAATATGGTACGCACTCACCCACGGACTCAAAAGTTCAGAACCTACGACTGTTGCTTTATCTGTCTTGGCAGTCGTTGCAGATGTACAGCTATTTTGATCAGCACAACTTTTTTCTGTATCACAAGATGAACCACAGCCTGTGGCGTCACATGACTCGGACTGTATAGGGGCAGTTGCACAAGGCTGGTTTACATTTTTTTGTGTATCGCAACCACAGCTAGCATTGTTTAGATTTTGGTTTTCTAAGTTTTTATCTTGATTTAATTGAGGATCTTGAGTTGATGAAGACATACGCCACACCCAAAAATACAATAGGCTCAGTATAAACCAAGCCTATGTATTTAGGGACAATCTATTCTATTTAGAAGCAGCAACGATCCATTGACTTAATCATTGATAAATACCCCTAATCATTAAAACCTGAAACGCAAGCCTATCGCATATAAGCCGCCTTGCTCGGAATCGGTTGCAGACTGCCAAGCAGTTTGTTGATTACCTTTCGTATATTCATAACCTGCACTGATATACGGCATGATGTTCTTGCTGATTTCATAACGCATTTCCACACCCAAAGCCGCGCGGTTGAGTCCTGTTTTTTTCGCATATTTGGCATCATCCTGCAGAATAACATCTACATCTAAATAAGGCTGTGCAATCAATTTCTGAGTCAATAACAGATCCCGTGTGGCTTCCAAACTCAAAGCCGCATATTGATCTTCACCCAAATAAAAATAAGCATCGGTTTCAAAAAAATAAGGCGCTAAACCATGTAAGCCAAGCACAGCGTCAAACTTATCTTCTCGGTCTGTTTGATGCGCTTGCTGATTCACTTCATGTCGATAACGCACACCTGCTTGCACATCCCAGAAATCTGAAATCATACGACTGTATAACAACTTGGCATCATATTCAGTCGCTTGTGATTCGTGCTTATCGCTATGAATTTTCACAAACAACTTGTTTTCATCAGTTCCAATACGAGTTTGTAATTCAGATTTGAGTACTCCCTCGGCATGATCATTCACTTGCCATTGCGTATCTAAAGTGCTCACCGTATATATTTGCGCACCATGTACTTTACGATGATCGTGTGACTGCAACTCTTGCACGGACGAAGCGGATTGATGCAATTGATGCGATTGAGTATCAGCCTGATCAGCGATTATTGTAATTTCTGCTGAACTGGCATGTGCACTATGCGCCTCTGTCGCTGCCAACCCAACTGTACTGATGCAGCAGACTAAAATACTTAAAACCGTTTTCGCAAAAAGATTAGTGTTGTGCATGTGCTGCTCCTTTTTGCGCTGTCGCTGAAGGGGTTTGAGTCGATTGAATCGCTGTGGTTGAAAGCGGTTCATTATCACTGACCTGTGCCACAATCAATTTGTTCATCATTCCCGCACTCATGTGATAGAGCAAATGACAATGTATTGCCCATTCACCTAATTCATCTGCAGTAAGCAGTGCAGTTACGGTTTTGCCTGGCGGCACAATTAAGGTGTGTTTATTCGGCATTTCTGCTGCCGTTTGACCATTTTCCAACTGCATAAACATGCCATGTAAATGCATTGGATGCGCCATCATGCTGTCATTGATAAATTTAATCCGAATACGCTCACCATATTTCACCTTGAGTGGTGTGGCATCACTAAATTTCTTACCGTTGATTGTCCAGATATAACGCTCCATCGTACCGCCTAAACGCACGACCAATTCACTGCTGGGTTCACGTGTATCTGCTTGTGGCTGCAGCGATTTCAAATCTTCATAGTGCAAGGCTTTATGCCCCGCGGGTGTAGAAGCATTTGCCCATCCATATACCACCGCATTTTTGTGTTCTGTTGAAGGCATGCCATGTTGTGTATGCGTATTTTCAGACATTGTTGCATGGTTCATCTTGGAATGATCCATTTCCGACATTACCGCATGATTCATCTTGGAATGATCCATTTCTGACATCGCTGCATGGTTCATCTTGGAATGATCCATTTCCGACATCGCTGCATGGTTCATTTTGGAATGATCCATTTCCGACATCGCTGCATGATTCATCTTGGAATGATCCATCTCCGACATTGCTGCATGGTTCATCTTGGAATGATCCATATCCGACATCGCTGCATGGTTCATTTTGGAATGATCCATTTCAGACATCGCTGCATGATTCATTTTTGAGTGATCCATTTCAGACATCGTTGCATGGTTCATCTTGGAATGATCATCGCCTGAATGCTCTGTAGCATGCCCCATATCTTGCATGGTGAGTAAAGCACGCGGGCGCGCTGCAGGGAGCTGTAGATTTGATGTTGCAGAATGAAGTTCACTCTGCAAGCTACCCACAGCAAAACCTGAGCGGTCTATTGATTCCGCTTCAATTTGATAATGCGCTGCTTGAGGTTCAACAATCACATCGTAGGTTTCTGCAGTGCCGATACGAAATTCATCCACAGTAACAGGTTTGACTGGCTGACCATCGGCACTGACCACTGTCATTTTTAAGTTTGGAATCCGCACATCATAAAACGACATGGCAGAGGCATTGATAAAACGTAAACGCACTTTTTCATTTGGCTTAAATACACCTGTCCAGTTCTGTTCAGGTGTCTTGCCATTCATTAAAAAAGTATAGCCTGTGACATCGGAAAGGTCGGTTTTCAGCATGCGCATCTGATTCCACATTTTGCGGTCTGACCATGTGGCTTTTAGCCCATCACGCTGTACTTGACGCCAAACATCACCTAAGGTTTCACGCTGATTTTGATAAAACTCGGCTGAAATTTTTAAATCTTTCTGAATTTGATTGCTAGATTTTTCATGAAAATCTGACAGCATCACCACATAATCACGATCTGTGTATTCATGTGCGTTTACGGCTGGCTTGGCTTTAGGATGAATCACCAAAGAGCCGTATAGACCATCTTGTTCCTGACCTTTGGAATGTGCGTGATACCAATAGGTACCACTTTGACGTACTTTAAATTGATAAACAAAATGTCCTTGTGGCTTAATCCCTTGAAAACCATTAAATCCAGGCACACCATCCATCAAACCGGGCAACAATAAACCATGCCAGTGAATAGATGAGTCCTGATTTTTTAATTGATTATTAACGTGAATTACCGCCTCATCGCCTTCTTCAAATTCGAGTGCAGGCGCGGGAAATTGTCCATTGACTGTAATACGTTGAACAGGTTTTCCCGTGATATTGACCGTTTGTTCTGCAATGGTCAGGTGATATTCCTTGACCGCAGCAAATGCAGAACTCGAACACAATGCACAGACTGTTAAAAACAGCGCAGGCTGATAAAATTTAGACATGACTTAATCCTTAAAATAAAACGTAAAGGTGTTTTGAATTCAGGATTAAGCTTTGGGTGGACGTAAAATTTGCTGCCAATGCCCAAGTAAATGTTGAGCTTGATAAGCAGGCAATAGAATATTGACCGATGTAAATGCTATAGGTTGAATCAGTTCAGGGACTTGCACATTCAACACACTGTTTAAGCTTTGACAATGCAACTGCGCACAGTCCTGACAATTCGTCTTTGCAGTAGAAAAATCAGCCGAGCCATAACAATCTGCCGCATTTAAATCGGTATCCGTTGCGGATGTGTGCTGACTGAGATGATGGTTGGCCTTGGCATCATGCCCAGATATATGCTGCTTGGTTTCAGGATACGTTTGTAAAGCTGTGGTATGACAATCTGGTAAAGATGTCATTTCACTCGCTGCGGTTGCAGAATGTCGAATCTCAGACCCTGCTGCCTGATTTGACATCATCCAATCATGTGCAGGTTTTACCGCAGCACTAACAATACCACTCCACCCTATGACAAATGCCATCAGGACAACAAACCACATTTGATTGTAGGGTTGAGTCAGCACTAAATAAATTCCTGAGTATGAAAGATGCAGACCTGAACTTGCACAAGAATTGAACATTTTTGCCAAGTACAATCCACAATCTGCAATGCACTCAATATAATTCAAGCCCCACTTATACACAATATCTTCTGCATTGAAAAACAGAGTGAATCCGTGCGATTTAAAAGCCAACTAAAACAATCAAGTTATATATTAAGCAACTTATTTTTATAATTAACTGAGTAAATACTCAATAAATTCAGTGTATTTAAAATAAACAAAAAGGATTCGACTGAATCCTTTTTATACTTATTTTGTATAAGTCATAAACAATTGATGTACAAATGTTTATAAATTAATCGGCTTATCCATAGTGTTATCAACATAGATATCCATACGGTTATCTACAAAGTTATCCACAGCATAAGCACTTGTGATTGTAGAAATTTATACTTCGACTGCGCCAACTTTTGCCAATTCAGCACGCATTTCATCAATCACCGTTTTATAGTCTGGCTTGCCAAAAATTGCTGAGCCTGCAACAAACATATCTGCGCCCGCTTCTGCAATTTCACGAATATTGGCAGGTCCCACACCACCATCGACTTCTAAACGGATATCACGACCTGAAGCATCAATGATTTGACGTGCCTGACGTAATTTCTCTAAAGTCATTGGAATGAATTTTTGCCCACCAAAACCAGGGTTCACACTCATGAGTAAAATCTGATCAACTTTATCAAGTACATAATCTAAATAATGCAGCGGTGTAGCAGGGTTAAAGACCAAACCCGCTTTTGCCCCACCCGATTTAATCAGTTGCAATGAACGGTCAATATGCTCTGAAGCTTCAGGATGGAACGTGATAATGTCTGCGCCCGCTTCTAGAAAATCACCAATCATGCGGTCTACAGGTTTTACCATTAAGTGCACATCAATTGGTGCAGTAATACCATAGTTTTTCAATGCCTTACATACACCTGCACCGAAAGTTAAATTCGGTACATAGTGATTATCCATCACATCAAAATGCACCACATCGGCACCTGCCTGAAGTACATTTTCCACTTCTTCGCCTAGACGAGCAAAATCTGCAGATAAAATAGACGGCGCAATTAAATAAGGCTTGGACATGGGAGAACCTAGCTAAATATTGGGATTGTGGCGCATTATAGCAAAGACTGCTTGGTGTGGTGGATTCTGTTACGATTGGATCATTCAGTTCGATGATTCAGGTCGATCAGCCAATTTGATAGTTCTATCTCCGCAACGCTCTGTTGCAGCACTCCACTGTTCTTTCAGTCTGGCTTTGTTATAGTAAAGGTCTTTACTCATTTGAACAACATGCTGGTTTCAACAGATGATGAACAGTTCTGCCCATATTCAAACAACGCAAGCAAGCCGTATTGCCAAGCGTCTACTCAACCACTGGAAACATAAATTTGACGTTGCAGAAAGCGCAACCCAATACCAAATTATGATGCCAAGTGCCACAATTCTACTTATACCCCAAACACATGAGCTTGTAGTTGAAATTCAGGTAAAAAATACTGAAACAGATTTAAGTTACCTCGAACAAGTCGTGCTTGATCATTTAAGTCGTATGGGACAAACAGAATTGAGCGCGGTTTGGCAACGGTACTAACTGTTTCATGTTAAGGCGCTAAACGCTGCGTTTGTTCAAAATCCTTAACCGCTTGAATACGTTTTTGTGTTGCAGGATGGCTTTGTAAAAAATCCAAAGGGCTTTTGGCGGTGTCTTCACCTGCATCTTCTGCCAAACGCTCCAGAAAATGGGCAAAATGAATGGTTGGAATGCCCTGAGCATGCATCGTATTTAAAGCATAATAATCTGCTTCAGATTCAAAATTACGTGAATAATTTGCCCCCACGAGCGCCACAGGCAAGGTCGAAACTAAATCTGTACCATCTCCTGTAATCGCGAGCAAAATAATACTAAACCCTAAGCTCGATAAAGCCTGTTGCAAGCTGTGTCGTTCTACCAAATGCCCTTGTTCATGTGCCAACACGCCAATGATTTCCTGATCATTCTGCGCCAATTCCACCAATTCATCGGTCAAAATAATGGTGTTATTCGGAATTGCCAGAGCATTCGCGCCTAAGCGATCACCTTGTCGAAACAGCACTTTGGCAGGTGTATCTCCTGCAATAAGCTGTCGATAATCTGTTAGAATTTTCTGCTGACGCGCTGCGGGCAGTTGGCTTGGCGCTGTCATGTCTAAGATATAACGCTCTGCTTCATCACCAATTTGCTTTAAGGTATTCGCAGGTAACTGAAAAGCAACGTATTTGGATGCACTTGGGATGCCCCATTGCACTGTGGCAAATACCATCAACAACACAAAAACCAGACTAAATACAATTAGGCTTGGCGTACGTTCCAATTTCCAAATAGAATGCTGCACCTGTTTATTTCGCAGTTGAAACCATTCAGGCAAGGCTTCGGAAAATTCA
Source organism: Acinetobacter sp. YH12136 (assembly GCF_013418545.1). Taxonomy (NCBI): domain Bacteria; kingdom Pseudomonadati; phylum Pseudomonadota; class Gammaproteobacteria; order Moraxellales; family Moraxellaceae; genus Acinetobacter; species Acinetobacter sp. YH12136. Next base: position 25,559 of record NZ_VPBV01000019.1, on the reverse strand, counting down.
ATACGTGCATCGTCTTTAAGTTCAATGACAGGTTGAATTTTACCTAGTGCGCCCACCAACATCATGTCTTGATAATGATAGTGTCGTTGTTGCTGTAAATTTTCACCATAACGAATAAGTACCGACTGAGCATCTATAGGAGAGATTTTGGCAGCCCATGGTTTAGACACTACACCATCATAAAACACCACATCCACGATCTGTGCTGCCATCTTCTTCTCCTAGCTTACAGCGATACATCAATATCAAAAATATCACTGATTTCTTCTGCAAGTGCGCTATGTTCAGCCTGCAGTTTATTGATCATCAAATCTGGATCATTTTTTAAATGTAGACTCAAAGACTCAACCTGATAACGATATAAACGAATGGCTGCCCATGGGGTCATTAAACCCAAACTCAGAACTTTCACAATCCAATTGGTCACCACAATCCAAGTATAGTGCCACTGTCCGCAATCGGTCTGAAATTCACTACGACTGATACTGGTATTGTTCCATGTGGTGATAAAAATTCGCGCCGACATTAGTGGCCAAATTAAAAATATCCCCAACAGATAAACCGCTAAAAATAACCAAACCAACTGCGCAGGATTACGACTCAACTGTCCTGCCAAAGCCAACATTATCCCGACAGCAAGCAAAATGCCAAAGAACAAAAAAATAGGCATATACATTGCGCGCATATATGCTGGCCAGTCTGCTTTTAGTTTAAATTTAAGCTGTCCTGCATATAAATGGTCTAGGCAATAACGCTTATACATCCACACCAACACAGGAAAAAATAAGCCCAAAGTAAACAAATTAATTACGATACATTTTAGAAATACCCAATAGGCTTCTTTGTTACTGCCTGAAAAATAAAAACGCGCATTGCCAAATTTACTATTTCGCGCCTTAAAACGGATGGTCGCTCGAATCAACCATGGCACAGCCAAATATAAAACCACCACGCCAATAACCATGGCTTTGACTGAATAATTGGAAATCACCGAGATCACAACATAAATTCCGATGGCAATTAAACGTCCTAATAAAATTTTATGTGGGATACCCGTGAAATCAAAACGACGTTTGATTAATTCGGTATTGCCATAAAAATAGCGCAAACGACGCACTTTTGCCCACGGTGCATACAACCCAAAGGTCACGATCATCAACAAAATATTAACAATCCAAATGCCAAAATACTCTGAGGCGCTACCATGAAACTGAAAATGATGAATGCGTCCAAGTAATGGATTACGCGCAGGCGGTGTTGTAGGCTCCGCTGGAAAAAACGGGGAAGATGGCGTTGCTTGTTGTGGTGAATCCCATTCTGAATTGTGCATGTGATGCCTTATTTATTTTATTGTGCAGTCGTTATTTTACCTAGACACTCAAACCCAAATGAGCAATCTTTCCAAATGGTAAAAAAGCAAGTGTCCACCATTCTAATTAAAAGTGAACAACTTGCCTAGAAAAGTTTAAAAATCAATATGTAAAATTGAGTACTTTGCTTAGTCAGTTTGCAATTGCACCGCATGGAATTGTAAATGCTGATCTATAAAGCTTTGAATGAAATAATAGCCATGATCATAGCCTACATGTTCACGCAAACTCAGTTTTTGCCCAACTGCATCGCAAGCCTGCTGAAATAATGCAGGATTGAGCTGACTGTAGAATTGGTCTTGCAATCCCTGATCAATCAAAATTTCACTGAACAATGCACCTTTGACCTGCACCAAAGCAGTCGCATCGTGCTGTAACCACACTTGCTGATCTGTACCTAAATAATTAGAAAATGCTTTTTCACCCCACGGGCATTGGCTTGGCGCACAAATCGGAGCAAAAGCAGACACGGACTTAAATTTGTCAGGATATTTAAACGCGAGGGTCAATGCACCATGACCGCCCATACTGTGCCCCATGATGCCAACGTGCTGTGCCTGAATTGGGAACTGTTGCAGTACCAATTGATAAAGCTCATCGGCGACAAACGTTTCCATTTGGTAATGTGCCGCCCACGGTGCTTGTGTTGCATTGATATAGAAACCTGCACCCTGCCCAATATCCCAATGGTCGCCTTTGGCAACAGCTTCGCCACGTGGTGAAGTATCTGGACTAATCAAAATTAGTCCCAATTGCGCTGCCATGTACTGCGCATGTGCTTTAATCGCAAAAGTTTCTTCGTTACACGTTAAACCCGCCAAATAAAATACCGCAGGACATGCCTGCCCCGCCAAAGCTTGTTCTGGTAAAAAAATGCCAAACTGAGTTTCAGTCCCTAAAGCATTTGAATGAAAACGATAAATCCGTTGCTCACCCTCAAAACAGCAGTTGTTCTGAATTAACTCCATCACCCTCTCCTCTTTGGCTTATTGAACAGACTGCGCACTCGATTGAATTTCTGCCGATGTTACAACACTTTTTTGTGGAAACAAACGCTGCTCTAATTGTGGCAGCATTAATTCCATATTTTTACCAATTGCCCATTGTGGCTCTGAAGGTTCAAAACCTTGCGCTTGCTCCCATTTCGCCACAGTCACTTTGGCTTCATTAAAAGCATTAGCAAAAGAGTTTTGTTCACGCATAGCCTGATCAAAAAAGGCACGACCAAAATAGGTGTAGTCAGCTTCGTTTGAACAACCAAACGACTCACGATCTGCTGCCGATGCAGTAATCACCAAGGTATTATCATCTTGCAAGGCGGATACAAAGCTACCTGAATAACAGGCTGAAATGACGATCACACGCCAACGAATACCCGATTTATCCAAAGTATCGCGTAACCATTTCGGATCGACCTGATTTAAGTCAAGTGGTGCATTTTCAATTTCAAAATGATCTTTTAAACCGTGTGAGGTCATATATAAAAACAGCACATCACTTTCACGGTTCATGCGCTGTCCAATACGGCGCAGCGCTAATTCAATACTGGTTTGCGAAGCAATTGGAATTACATTGCGGGTCATTGGGTTATTAATGAGCACCATCGAACGTCCAAAAGTACCAAAACGGGTATCAAACTGTTCACGAATGCGCTCAATTTCAGACATAAATACGTCTTGATAGCTCGCCCCTGCAACGCCTAAAAAGTACCAATGCGATTGAGCAAATTCCCCATATTGAATACTGTCTAAAGCTTTATTGAGTACACGACTTTGTGCATAAAAAGCTTCTTCGCTTAGACTTGGTGGAACTTCTTCTACTTTCCAAATGGGCTGACTTTTCACTGACATTTGCCAAACTACCAAAGTGAATAAGGTCGCCAAAACAATCAGCGCACGTTCCCACCACGGCCAATGCAATTCACGTGAAAACACCCATACCACTGCCAAACTTTGCCAAACAAATAGCACCATAAAAATGGTAGGCAAATAGTCATACAACACATACGGCAAGACATCCATCATGCCCATGTATTGAATCAAGCTTTGTAATAATGCAACGTGAGTATCTAATACCAACCACAACAAAGCAGGTACTAACAATAAACGCGGGTTATTGACACGCTGAGAAAGAATAATTCCGACAATTAAGGCAATAAAGGGCCACAAGGCATAACTGACCAAACCTTGTGGGTTAAATTCACCCACTTCTCCCGCGACCAACCAACTGAATAAGGTATTGGCAAGACCACCTAAAATCCCCCAAAAAATCAGTTGTAAGATAGAAGGACGAATAATTTGCAAAGAGCGTCGCGAACCCAAAAATAACCAAACGCCTGCGGCTTGGTTGCTTTTAAAATCGTGCCAAAAATTAATGGAGGGTTTGAAGTCAATCATAGGATTCTGTTAATCGCAGCTCGCGTTTCCACACTCCAAGTTTATGCTTGTCGTCGTAATTATCAATTGTCAATTTTAACTATATAACAAATCTTTGCGCATTATAGAAGCATTGAACGCCTTGCCACTGCTTTAGTGGTAGAAATCTACCCATTGTTCAAATTTGCTTGGAAATAGGCATCAAATCGGCAAGCATCACCCTGCCATTGATGTGTGGTTTCCTGCCCCGCCAAAAATACAGCCAAACGTGGGCGCTTCACCACAACACGTTTGGCAATTTGCTGTGCCAAACCCAGTAAATGATCACCTAAATCCATTTCGCCATCTTCAGGTAACAGCAAATGTAATAACTGCATTTGTTTTTTGACTTGTGCCTGCTTTTTCTGCGCCTGTTGATGTTGATCTCGCTGCGGAAACATCGGGTCTAAATACACCACATCAACCACTTTGCCCTGCGCTGCGCAGTTGCGTAAATAATCTGCTGAATCTGTAAAAACCAACTGGATACGGGCAACAACACTTGCTAAAAAAGGATCATCTGCGGCTTGGCGTTTAGCATCCTCCAACAAAGTAAAAAGAATAGGATGACGCTCCAACAACGTGACCTGAGCACCCAAGTGTGCCATGAGTAAGCTGTCGTGTCCTAATCCTGCCGTAGCATCAATTAGGCTTGGTTTTTCCGACAAATTACAGGCACGAGCAATCATTTCCGATTTTAAAGAGGCACGTTTCAATCGCCCAACTTCAGCTTTCCAATCGGGTTGCATTTTCATACCATTGGCACACAACCACAGCCCTTCAGCATCTACACACAATGCCAACTCAGGGTTCAAACGCAAAAAACGCGCATTGAGTTTTTCTACTGTTTCAATGCACGTTTGCACGCCTCTAGACAAAAGCACAGCAGAATAATGCTGTGCTTGAGTGAGCCACTCGGCTTCGGTATATAAGCGAAGTTCGCTTACCATAGTTTCCAGCCTGTGAATGCGAACAATAAAATGATTAAACCTGAAGCAATACGATACCAAGCAAAAATCATAAAATTACGTTTCGCCACATAAGCCACCAATGCACGGATCAGCAAAAGTGCGGAAACAAAAGAGACGATGATCCCGAAGCTGAGTACGGTCCAATCTTCAGTAGTTTGGAATACATCATAGCTTTGATATAAGTCGAGCAAGCCTGCGCCAATAATGACAGGAATCCCCAAAAAGAAGGAAAACTCAGTTGCTGCTTTTCGCGACACACCCAAGAACATCGCACCAATGATGGTTGCACCTGAACGCGAAGTCCCCGGAATCAGCGACAATACCTGAATTAGACCAATCCAAATCGCATCTCGATAAGTTAGTTCTTCAACCTCATGGGCACGTACTTGTGGTGGATGTTTTTCAATCCACATAATAATAAAACCGCCAATAATCAAACCAATCGCCACGGCAACATCATTAAAGAGTAATTCTTTTACAGTCTGCCCAAAGGTCAATCCAATCAGAATAATTGGAATAGATGCCATAATCAGACCAAAGCCCAAGCGTCGACCTTTTTCTTCGCCAGTAAACATGCCTGTGGCTGCGCCCCATAGACGTGCCCAATACTCATATATGACCGCTGCAATTGCCCCCATTTGAATGGCAATTACAAATACATCACTTTTTTCTTTGGTCCAAAAGTCCATTAGCTCTGCAGCTAGAATCAAATGTCCTGTGCTAGAAATGGGTAGAAATTCGGTAATCCCTTCTACAATACCCATAATTGCCGCTTTGAGCAGCAGTAAAAGATCCATAAATAACCCTAATTATGCCTTGCCTTGTTCTGGAATTTTTTTCCAAGCATTGTCACGTAAATAAACAGGCAATGCTTGTTCTGCGCTGACCCATTGCTGTTGCTGTGCACAGACGCGTGCAATAGTAGCAATATCTTGTGCGGTTGCACTTAAGCCTTTGTATTGTATTTGTTCTTGATCAATGAGACCTGCACCAGAACCGACCAATTGAAAGCGTACCGTCTGTGCAGCATCGCTATAATTCAATAATTGTTCCTGATCAACCGCCTGCATGATTCCTTGTGCATCTAGCTCAAAACTGGCGATATACACTTCATTCATGCGTGCATCCAACACAGCCGTAACTGCAGTTAATCCTTCAAGACGATAAGCCGCCTGCGCCAATGCCTGCAAAGTCGATACAGGAATTACAGGCACATCATGCGCCCACGCCAAAGCTTGCGTGACTGCCGCATTAATTCGCACACCGCTAAAAGAACCCGGGCCACGGCTAAAGGCAATTGCAGTCAGATCAGCCGTACTAATTTGAGTTTCAGCAAAGCCTTGCTCAATCATCGGTAAGATGGTTTGCGTTTGTGCTTTTGCTCGCGCATCTAATTGAAAAAAGAGTTCCTGTGTTTCATCTACAATCGAAACGGAACACTGCTCATTGGCAGTTTCCAATGCCAGCAATTTCATGCACAACCTTCAAGGAGTAAATATCAAAAATTGGCGTTATGATACTCCACTCCTGAAATTCACGCGAGGATTTACATGCCTTAGATTGCAATTCCTGAGTATAAAATTCTATGTAATTACAGCTAAAAAATGCGTTTGACTAAACGATGCAAATTCTATTTTAGAGTGTTGCAGGCTCTAGGTTTACAAAATGCTGAAAATGTTCAGCATAGTGCAGCGCACTCATTTTTAAACGTGCTTCTGCAGACTCATCCAAAGTCTTAACCACTTTACCGGGAGAACCCATCACCACAGAATTATCGGGAATCACTTTCCCTTCAGGAATTAAAGCATTGGCACCAATAATACAGTTTTTACCAATCACCGCATGATTCAGCACCACTGCATTAATACCAATCAGGGTGTTATCGCCCACGGTACAACCATGTAACATCGCCAGATGTCCAATAGTCACATAATCACCAATCTGCATTTCAATACCTGCATCGGTGTGCAAAACAGCATTTTCCTGAACATTACTAAAATTACCCAATTTGATTTTACTGTTATCGGCACGTACCACAGCCCCAAACCAAATACTAACTTTCTGTCCCAACTCAACCTGACCAATGACCGTGGCATTATCCGCCACCCAACCATCCCACGGTTGCTGCATTGCTTTCGGGGCATATCCTTTAAATTTATACAACATGGTTCCTTCCTATCTTCACATCAAAATTTTTCTATTTCTTAAATGTTGGTGAATTTAACAAAAACGGCCATTCTTTACGATAATCCAAACCATATTCAAATAAAGACACCAACATCCGCGCTGTTAAGCCCCAAACCACTTCATCTTCAACCTGCATACTCGGAAAATATAATTTTTGTTGTGCAAAGCTCACTTCATACGGCGTTGGTGGCGCTTCCATTAAATGCTGTAAAGAGGCAAAAAAGATCCGATCAATTTCTGAAGGTTGTGGAATTAGTTCTATTTTTGGGGGAATCAGCCCCACCACAGGTTTAACCAACATCCCATTACGGGCTTTTTGCATTGGTAAATCACCAATCAACTGCACTTCAAATGGATTTAACGCCGTTTCTTCCTGTGCTTCACGTAACGCCACCACAATATTACTGGTATCTTGCGGATCGCGTTTGCCACCAGGGAAAGACACCTCACCCGCGTGATTATTGAGTAAGGTAGAACGGCGGGTTAGCAATACCTTTGGATCAGACTCGTCGGTAATGGCAATCAATACCGCTGCATGCGCTTCCATGAACGTTTTAGAAAAGCGCAAACGTTGCTGTAATAGATGCGTGAGCGAATGATCAATCATGCCTTATAATTCTCCTTGTCTAAGTTTTCATCATAGCTGAAATAGGTGGGCAATAGATAGAGAGGATGCCAAAGTTGAAATTTTCAGTTATTCTGAGAACTCCCTTCAAAAATGACGATCACTATGAACTTTTGTGGAAATTGTGGACAAAAAACAACAACGAAAATTCCGCTTGGCGATCAGCAATTACGTCAAGTGTGTAGCGCATGTGGCAATATTCACTATGTCAATCCAAAAGTCATTTGTGGGGCATTGGTCGTTTGGGAAAATAAAGTATTGTTGTGTCGTCGTGCAATTGAACCACGCTATGGTTTGTGGACTTTACCCGCAGGCTATATGGAAATGTTTGAAACCATGGAGCAAGGTTCTGCCCGTGAAACCCGCGAAGAAGCCGAAGCGGAAATTGAAATCGAACAACTTTATTGCATGTATAACATTCCACGGATTGGGCAAATTTATGTGCTGTTCAAAGCTCAATTGTTGAATGGTCAATTTGGTGCAGGTGAAGAAACCATCGAATCACGCTTGTTTAGTGAAGATGAAATTCCGTGGTCTGAATTGGCTTTCCCAAGTGTAGAACGTACTTTACAACACTACTTTGCAGATCGAAAAAACAATCATTTTACGACCCACTTAGAAACCTTAGGTTCACGTACAGATCATACGGGTTAAAAACCCCACATGATGTTCATTTGAATCAAGCTAAAATTCGAATAATAAATAGCCCACTCTAAAGTGGGCTATTTTCATCACTATGTCACCTAAAATTAATGCTAAATACGCACTTTATTTGGGTTATAACACTCAGCAACATCTAGACTTACAGCTCCACCTTGGGCTTTCACCAAAGCTTTATCTGCATCAGTTGCTAAAGCAGGGTTTTGAGCCACGTAAGTTGCAAGTTGCGCATGATAAATATTGCTCCACTTCACTGTTGAGCCATTGAAATCAGACAATGTAATACGTGTAGAGTTGGCTGCAACTAAATTGCCAATATTGGCACGTGCACCGCCCACCACTTGACCATTTCCACCTTCAACCGCTTCAATTTTGGTATTCAAACCAATGACTGCGCCATCAAGTTTATGAAATTTTGGATTGGCCAAAATCATACGCAAAGTAACTGCTTTATTGTCAATATCGGTTGCACCTAACACACCTATACGGTATTGCTGCACACCATTTGTATCAACATATTCAGCACCAGACTGACGAATTGCTGCACACTGACCAGACATATCGGTTTCTGTGGCATTTGGTGCTATATCTGTACGAATATTGCCATCTTCATCTAAAACAACACCTAATTTGATGCTATCTGTCGTCGTTCCGCCATCAAAATTAAAGGTCAAGGTTGCATAAATTGGGAAAATATAGCGACTGCCTAAAGGTACATTTTTTTGGGTTTTAAAAACGCGATTATCCAAAAAGTTCACAGAAAAGAATTTATAGGCATCAAAAGAACCTTTGAACTGATCGGTACCTATGGTTTGTTGCCATTGACCATAATCTGCAGGATTCGCTGTTGTAGATTTGGTCAATAATTTATAAAAACCTTCCGTGCCTGCAATTAAATAATCATTAAACACCTTACCTTGGGTAATTTTAAAATCATCAGCCGCATTGTCATTCACACTAAAATGGAATGGCCCGTGAATACGTTTATTCAATGGGTTGACCCATGTGGTTTGTGCTGCTGCTACCATACGCTCAGGACGTACTTTACGAATCAATTCACCACTCACCGTTAAAATTGGGTTGGTCGTGTTTGCAGACACCGTACCTTTCCATTGCATACCATAACCGAAGGTATATCCAGAACGGTCTGTGATTAGTTGATATTGCCCAATGAGGTGTTTCAAATCTGCGACCGTAGATTTACAGTCTGCCAAATTACAGCCATATAAACCTTGTGGTAATTGTGAATCTTCTTTGGCTAAAATTGGATAGTTAGCTTGATAAGATGCCGAGTTATTCATGTAAACCAAGGTGTTTAATGCTTGATAAGCATCATCTTGAGATACCTGTGACACATCTACCCACGGGCGTAAAATACTGGCATAAGCCCCTGAACGATAGTCACCAACCTCAACTGACTCAGCAATATTTGCCAATTGTTCTTTTTTGAGTGTCGTAATCGTTAAAGGCTGAATATCACCTGCAATGGTTCCTCCACCTTCAACAGAAAGTGCTTGTAGCAAGCGTACAATTGCAGTCGCGACCTGTATCGTTTCGTCACTACTACTTAAACTCGTTGCTTGGCGTCCTGTTAATCCACGTGCCATATCTAACACACTTAAACGTGGATAACCCGCACCTGCAGTACTGACCATTCCAATATCAGACAATGATACTGTCCCTAAATCAATATATTGATTGGTCTTTTCCTGAATAAAGAAGTGGACTTTATCTCCTTCACTACATTTACCTGTTGCCGCATTACTTTTCGGCTCAATCATGGTGATGTAGGTTTTACTGGTATCACTGCTACAGGTAAAATTCAAACCATCCACAGGATAATCCAATGCAAATTCCACGCAGTTTTTTGCTGTACTGGCACAACTCCCGTTGATATACGCCACAGCATTAGGCTCTGGATTAATATTGGCACTTTCTCCACCACAGCCACTCAATGCCGCCATCAATGCTGTCGTTGCAAAAGGTAAAATATGTCTTGTTTTCATCCTGAATTCTCTTATTGTTGTTAGCGTATCGCAATGAGTTTTAATTGCCCTTGGTTACTGAGCGCGCGATGTTCCATATCCACTGCAGAAGCCAATGGCGTTAATAATACATAGTGGCTATTTTTTGGAAGTTGCAGCATACCTTCTATTACCTCGTGTCGTAAGACATTGCCTGCAGTATCCTGATTTCTAAAACCACCTGCACCTTCAATCACACAGCCTTTTTGATCCAGAAAAACCACAAACGGCCAATAAAAGGTCGGTTGATTTTGCTTCATGGCATAAGAGTTGATTTGAATATTTTGAATATTGCCTTCTAACTTCACCAATTCATAATCAAATTTTTCGGTTAAGGGAGCTCTAGGCCACAAATTTAAATCTTGTTGTGCTTTTAAGGTTTTAGCTTTATTTTTTTTGCTTTCAGCAAAACATTGCTGCCCCAAACCCTCAATTGCTTCAGCTTGATTAACACGATAATAGTCTGCAGCCAAAACAATAGCGTGAGGCTCAGCAACCGATTGCTTTTTAAATAATTTATTGAGAACGGAACGGCTTACACCACGTTCACGTTCGACCACTTGCATACGAGCACCACCGCCATTTTTTGTGTCAATTATGCCTTCTGGCATACTATAAAAGCGTTTTTTTCCTTCTAAATTAAACTCCTGATCTTCCAAATACTCACTTTTAACATACTGTTCTCCCGCCATCTCCATAAAACCCGTTTGTTGGGCAGATGCATGCGATGCTTGATCTGGTGTTTTTTTAGAAACAGACACTGTGGATGGATCAATCGCAAATTGCTGAGGAAGCTGTTGTAAATCCTCTAGTACAGATGGTTTTACCGCGACTTTGTTGATCGCTGCTTCTTTTGCCAATCCTGTTTGATGAACAGATTCCGCACTGGAAATATCTTGCTGCACTGCATTTGGCTCAGTGTGTGATGCACGCAATGATGAGTTCTCTTTGCTTTGACTAGCCTGATTTTGTGACATAGCGGATTGTTCTGAGATATTCGGCTTAGACAAATTCAGTTGCTTGCTCGCCTGAACAGAAATATTTTTAGATACCTGAACGGATGTTTGAGCAGTTATCTGCTGTACTTGATGCACCTTGTCTTGCTTAAACTGGTCTTGTTGTTGGTTTTCTTGTAGTTGCTTTTGTTGGACTTGCTTTTGTTGGACTTGCTTTTGCTGTTGTGCGGTTTCCAACGCCTGTATCGTTTGCTTTTTTTCTGCAGCATTACGCTGCACCACAATTGGACGACCATCTGGTCCAATAATGGTGTAAAACTGATTCGCGTAACACACCGATCCCATACTGAAAATCAGTGTGAGTATCGACTTTGAAAATAAAGTCCGTTTTATTTTCCGTACTGAACTTACCATCGTGTTCTATAACTCAATCCAAGAATTGTAATTTTTGTATCCGTTTTCACATTCAAACCCGCATAAGGGTTTAACAGCAGGTTATTCACACCTTCCTTATTGGCTAAGCTACTGGTATTGGCTGGAATTTTATCCTTACTTTGTAAAAAGCCGATGGATAAATCAAGGTCTGTATCTGCATCAAAACGATATCCCACACCCAGACCGAATAAACGTGCATTATTAATTGGTACCATGGTGTTACGTTTATTGTCAGGAATCGCACTACCACGTGGTTCATAACCCGCACGCAGTTTTAAACGGTCTGTGGCTGAATATTCGATGCCAACACCCCAGTTCCACGGTGACTTAAACTCTAATGGCAAAGCTAAACTGTCATCAGACACATGCTCCGAAAGCAATTTTGCAATTTTTAATGCCGAGATTTGACGGTCAAACTCGAATTTGAATTTATCCCATGCTTTATAGTCAGTCCAGCCCACATCAAAATTGACTTGTAAATCAGGCATGACTTTATATTTTATCCCCGCTTGAAAGTGCGCAGGATATTCAAAATCCATAGAAACCAAACCAGACTCACTGGCTGGAATATAACTTGGGAAACCTAAAATTGCCGCTAAAATCTGACCTGTTGGTGAAGACATCAAACCATTAATTAACTCACGCGGTGCTTTCGAGTTATCAATATGATATTTGCCCTTTAAGCGCATTTTAGCTGCACTCTGATACACCATACCAAAGCTAAAATCTTCTGTCGGTTCCCACAAAATACCCAAGTTATAACTCGGGCTTAAACTTTGCTCAACCGCCAGTTGCATTTGCCCAAAACGGGAAAATGGATTCATGCCTTCTTCGGCATTACAAATCCCGAGCAACAAAATATCGGTGATGATATTGGCGTTTTCTTTAAATGGCGTACAGACCACTTCATCCACCATACGTAACATCCCGATCAGTTCATTCGGGAAGCGTAAATCGGTATTCATGGCGATGGCTTGGTAAGACATCCCTATTGACGCACCGACTGACAATTCATCATTGACTTGATAGGCGATAGATGGAGAAAGATAAGTAATACGCTCTAAGGCAACCTGTTGTCCCATAAAGTTACCAGGGTTACCATTTTCGGCACCAAAGCCCGCAATCAACGGCGCATATAATGCGGTGGCAAAGGTCACTTTGGAACCTGGTGGATTATAGGCAATACCGTTGGTTGGCGCTGCCAGTGGCATGCCTTTACCCAAATCGACAAATTTTTTCAGAATCGGGACATACAGCGTTGGATATTCTACATCGGCTTGTACTGTACCTTTAAAATCGGTACAAAAATCGGCCAAAATTTCTGGTCCATCGTTACACACCACAGGGTCATCAGAATAACCAAATACGTCATAACCTGCTGGAACGGAAAGCTCACGCTGTACATCAAAATGTGCCAACACCCCTTGCACATCTGTTTGCAAACCTTCAATCTTGGTCAGTGCAGCAGGGTTAAAGTGAATCGCACTAATACCAGGAGGATCTGCAGTGACCGCATTCCCCATAGTCAAAGAACGAATATCGACAGATAAGTTTTGTCCAAGCTGCGCAAAAGCAGCCCCTGAACAGCCCGACAGTATAATTGCAGTCACTAACGGGCGAAGTCGTATCATTTTCATGCGACTAGCCTCTTAGCGAATTTTTTTACCGAAACCGAGAATATCCAGTGGGAATGACAAACCAAGTGATACGTCTGGCGCGTCTTCGGTCAGACCGATTCCTACCGTACCATTCACAATGGTTTCAGGTGAAACGCGAACGCCTAATGAAATAGCCAAAGTCGAACTGGTCTGGTCTGCAGGTGAATAGCTTTCACCCGTATGATAAGTAAACTCCGAACCTGTATTAAAGCTTTGCTGATAGGACATGGTCATCGACACATCGTAGTTAAACGAATAAGCAAAACCAAAAGCAAAACCACCACTAATACCTGGCTCAAACTCTTCAATAATACGGCTACCGCGAATTTGATTGAGACCGCTTTCTTTAAAACCATAGTTGGCTGAAGCAGAAGCAAACAATACAACTGGGTCAATATACTTACGCGTACTTGCACCGATGCCTGCAGAGTAGTAACCCTTACCTGTTGATAAATCTTTAACAGGATTAATCTCGTAAGGACTATCCCCCGTTTTGGTCGATAAATTTGCGAATAAAATTAAAGGTAAACGCCCCGCTTTTAATGGGAATGGCTCCCAACGTGCACCTAAAGAAATATCCCCCAAGCCTGCTGCCGTGGCATCTTTTAACAAGTCTGACTTTGCAACCAATGGTACAGAAGCAGATAAAGTTAAATTGTCACGCAAACCATATTGTGCGGTGAAGGTGTTAGTTAATGCGTGGGACGCATTTTCTTGCACACGAAGCTGATACAACTGACCTTGAGCCATTTCAAGGTCGAGCTGCGTATCACGATGATAGGTATAATCAATATCATAATAAGATGAAATATCACCTTGTTTCATGAGCGAGTATTGACGCTCATTCGAGGTAAACACTTCCTCTAAATTCGCCTCTTTGGTTGCGTCGCCCTCTTGCTGTTGCAAAGCAGATGATGCTGCTTGTGCACCATTTGCAGCGACAACCGCACTATTTGTTTCAGCACTTGTCTCTGCAGTTGATGCTGCTGTATCTGATACTTCTGCCTGTTCAGTTGTGGTTTCATATTCCCCTAATTGCGGCTCCTCTGCGGCATAAGCCACCCCAAATACCATTTGAATACTGAGAGCCAATAAGGTTTTATTCATCCATTTACGATCCATGATTTACCCCTTCCATTTTTATTTTTGTATTTCGTGAACAACTGATTATTTGTTTTTGTAGTAGAGTCTTAAAAAACGATGCTCGTACTGTCCGTAATTTTCAGAATCTTTATTTACATTACGCTCTAGACGTATTGTCGATGCTTTATCGGCTATTTTTTCCATCGCAAATTGTGGATATTGAATATCAACAAAGGCATAACGATTCACTGTTGCGTCTTCCACATGACGCAAGTCTTTTTCTTGTAATGCCAACATAGTTTGACGATTTTGCGGTGCGACATTAATTAGAAATAAGGTGTTATTTTCCCAGACTTCCTTAAAGCGTTCTTCATCGAAACTGATATTGCCTAATGCAGGGTCTGCCACATAGACACGTCCATTTTTATATGCCTTATACACCACAAAATGTTTAAAACCTGCATAGGAAATCGGCACAATTGCAGGCTGTCCTTGTTTAACTAAATCCGAAAACTCCCCGCGATATCCACCACTTTCCATGCCCAAAGCTGCGACAAAGCGCTTCATATCCAATAGCGAAAAACTACGACGTTCAATAATTCGGTCGTATTCTCCATAACGCAGCAAGCCACTCATGGTTTGTTGCTCGTTTAATTGTGTTCCTACATAACCATTCAGCAAGGTTGTTAAAGCTGCAGAACCACAACTGTAGTCATAGGCTTGGCGCACAATTCCGCGAAATTGATCTTCTAAAGCAGGTTTAATTTGCACAGGCTCTCTGTGCATACGGGTAAAGGAATTATTTCTAGAATCCAAAGTTTCTGTGTAACGCACAGTTTCAGGATGCTGTTCTTTTAAATCAAAGGCTTGTGTGGCAGCGTAATAGATCAATGCCGAGCCCAAAGCGATCTCTAACATATATTTTTACTTTTTAGTTCTCGGCAATACCTGCCTAATATTTTTATTTTAGAGTTTTCACTCTACTTCCTTGTATTTAGAAAGATACTCGTTTTATAGAAAAAAAAAAGAGCTTTCTTTATTTTTTTGCGAACTCATCAGTTTATTTGTAAAAAAAAGCGCGTGAATTCACGCGCTTTTTCAGTTTTTAAATTAGTGACCAGAAATAGTGATAATAGCACCTTTGGTATAGCTACCCTGAGAAGTACTATAGAAAGTTTGAAGACCTTGAACTTCCATATCACCTATAGATTTTGCAGTACGACTACCTAAGTGAATACCTTTAATATATTGGTCTTTAGCACCAGTATCATTGCTTACAATGCGAATATGCGCCGCCTTACCAAGAGTAGTACTATCGCCAACATAAGCATCATTAAATACTTGGATATCTTGATTTAGGGTCAAATCTTTACTATCTGCATCTGCAATTTTAATGCTTTCAATAAAGATTTCACCCGCTTCCTTCGTTTTCACAGCTGTTGGATTGCCACCAACACTTACAGAACCAACTGCTTTGCCTTTAGTTGAGTTATCCAAAATACCTAAGTTTTTAATTTCTAAACCGCCGACCATCGTCGTATTCAACTTAACCATTGCGCCTTGTGGGGCAGCACCCAATTGGATATTGGCATCCATTTTACCTGTTTTGATTTCTAAACCAGATAAAATTGCGTTGTAGTTGGAATCACTATGGCCACGACGAATATTGGTTGCATTAGGGTCAATTGTATTTGATGCAGATACGCCAATTTCACCAATCTTGATATCTAAGCCAGATACTTGAGCTGCAACGTTAATAAATGCTCCACCTGCAGCAGTAGAACCTGCATCTGTATCAATGACCAAGTCTGCTAAGTTACGCGAAGTTAATAAGTAAGCACCATTATCATCATAGTTTGCACCAATCACGATACCATGTGTTTTGTTAGCGTTACCATCAACACCATTGCCTTTGATAACAATTGCACCAGCATTACCAGTCCCACCAAAACCAGCATCACCAGCAGCACCTTTTGCAGCCAAACCATCATTATCATGGATTAAAAGTTTTTCGATTTCGATTTTAGAAATACCAATCCCGATGCTTAAACCATCTTGACCAGTAGTTGCGCTTAATGCAGTATCGTCCATTGCCTGCATTGCCATTGCATTTGTCGTTAACGCAATTGATGATACCAAAGCAAGTTTAGTAAATTTTTTCATCTTGTTACTCTCCCGAGAGTATTATTTTTTTGGTTTTACCACTCAGTGCTAGTAATTGTTTTTTTATTTGATGAGGACAACACTAACACACATTCCTTGAGTAGTCGGTTTGCACATACAAAGGTATATCTGAGTTATTTTTTGTTCAACTGCTGTTTGTCGCAATCCACATCTTACCGACAAACGGTTATTTGCTTTTTATCTGCTGCAATCATGTAAAATAGCCTTTTAAAATCTCTCAGCTGTTTACGCTTTATGTCCTATCCTACTCATTTTAAAAAATTATTCTGTGAACCTGAATATGAGGCTGCAAGAATTTTGCAAGCTTTGGCAGCACTTTCACATTGTATTTATTTGCAAAATAATGGAAAGGCACGTATTGCTTTTTTGGCTGAACGCTATTGTGTGCAGCAAAACCATCAACATTTTTACTTTCAAAAAACGGCATTGGATCAATATGAATTAAGTCCAACTCAATTAGATTTAACAGCTCATCTCGGTGCTTTAGAAGATGCTGACACCGCCCCATTTTGCAGTGTAATGGGGTTTGTTTCGTATGATGCAGCAGCACAGCAACACATCAATATGCAGTCTCGTCCCCAGCCAAGTATTTTTTTAGGTCAATTTAAAAGCTATTTACAGCAAGAAACTGATGGCTGGTATTTTTATAGTTCAGACGATGCTTCTACTCAAATCTTTGATTTTATTTTAAATTTATATACTCAATCAACCATAATTGAACAGTTCCAATTAAGCCAAAAGTGTCAAGCCCGCTGGAATTTCACAGATTACCAACGCGCCTTTCAACATGTTCAAGACTATATAGTGGCAGGAGATTGTTATCAAATTAATCTTACGCAAGAGTTTAGCGCTGAGGCTCAAGGTCAACTTTTAGAGACTGCAGCTCAGTTTTGGCAACTGACCAATGCACCTTATGCAGGTTATTTACGTATTGGTGATTTTGAAATTTTAAGTTGTTCGCCCGAACTCTTTATCGATTTTGAGGAAAATCGAAAAATTACCACAAAACCCATTAAGGGCACGATGCCACGTTATGGCGATCCTGAATTAGACCGACAATCGAAACAACAATTAAGTGAATCTAAAAAAGATCAGGCTGAAAATGTGATGATTGTGGATTTATTACGTAATGATTTAAGTGTTTATGCCGAAACTGGCAGCGTCAAAACGCCAAAGTTATTCAATATTGAGTCTTTTAACCAAGTGCATCACATGGTCAGTGAAGTGACCGCAACACTAAAAGCCGAGATGAATCCTTTTGATGTGTTGATGTCTGCCTTGCCAGGTGGGTCAATTACAGGCGCACCGAAAATTCGTGCCATGCAAATTATAGATGAACTCGAAGGTGCAGCACGTGGCGCCTATTGCGGCTCTATGGGTTATTTTGATGCCGATGGAACGGGTTCTTGGAATATCCTGATCCGTTCTATTCAGAAATATCAGCAAGATGTTTCATTATGGGCTGGTGGTGGCGTCACGATTGCATCTGTTTGTGAAGCAGAATATCAAGAATGTTTTGACAAGGTTTCAGCGATGTTGGACTTATTGAACCGCTGGTACAAACCTGCGCAATAGCATGTCGCAAAAACAAAAAAAGCGAGTGAATTCAATGCTTCACTCGCCTCTACGATATTTTAACAATTAAGCCAAAATATCGTATTTTAAAGTATCTACTAAGCGTTGATTTTGATCATCTGTACCAATAGTAATGCGCAAATATTGATTGATGCGTGGTTTATTAAAATAACGCACAATAATACCGCGTTCACGTAATGCTGCAGCTAATTCACCCGCATCCTGTTGAGGATGTGATGCAAAAATAAAGTTGGCGTGTGATGGCAATATCTTAAAGCCCAAGCTCGTTAAATCCGTCACCAATTTCTCACGGCTTGCAATAACTTTTTGGCATTGTGCTTCAAAATACGCCTGATCTTGAAAAGATGCCACCGCTGCTGCAATCGCAAAACGATCCATTGGATAGGAGTTAAAACTATTTTTCACGGCTTCCAGTGCGGCAATTAAATGCGGTTGCGCAATCGCAAAACCAACACGTAAACCTGCCAAAGAACGTGATTTAGATGTGGTTTGACACACCACAAGATTATCGTACTTTTCTACCAATTTTACTGCAGACTCTGCACCAAAATCGACATAAGCCTCATCAATCACCACCACTGAATTTGGATTGGCCTGTAAAATTTCTTCAATCGCACTTAAACCCAAAGCAATACTGGTCGGTGCATTCGGATTGGTGATGATAATGCCACCATTGGCTTGCTTATAGTCATCAACTACAATTTCAAAATCATCATTTAAAGGCAAAATTTTAGTTTTTACCCCAAAAAATTGACTATATACAGGGTAAAAACTATAGGTGATATCTGGATACAGTAACGGCTGTTCCTGAACAAAAAAAGCCTTAAAAATATGTGCAAGGACTTCATCTGAACCATTGCCAACAAAGACATTTCCAACAGCTACATTTTGCTGTTTCGCAATGGCTTGCTTAAGCTCAGACGCATCTGGATCTGGATATAAACGCAGTGCATCTGCCGAGTTTTCTAAAACCTTTTGCACCGCTTCCACCACTTTAGGCGAAGGTGGATACGGGTTTTCATTGGTATTCAATTTTAATAAATTTTGAATTTTTGGCTGCTCACCCGGTACATAAGGCTCTAGCTCACGTACTTCAGGGCTCCAAAAACGCATTTGTTCTGCTGTGATATTCATTTTGTATTCTCTTTAAACCCTCTCCTAACCTCTCCCAAAGGGAGAGGAATTTTCATTACTAAAGACACAAAATTTGTGTGGTTTAAATTCCCCTCTCTTTATTAGGAGAGGGTCAGGGAGAGGTTGTAATGCTATTTATGATTGATAACGATAACGTGCTGATCGTGCATGCGCATCCAGATTTTCCTGCTTCGCTAAAATATCAGCGGTTTTCGCCAAACTTTTCACGCCCTCAGCTGAACACATAATCAGACTTGAGCGTTTTTGGAAATCGTAAACACCCAATGGCGATGAAAAACGTGCTGTACCCGACGTTGGTAATACGTGGTTTGGCCCTGCACAATAATCACCAATAGCTTCTGGTGTATAGCGCCCCATAAAGATCGCACCCGCATGACGAATTTCTTCTGCCATCACTTGTGGATCATCCATACACAACTCCAAGTGTTCGGGCGCAACTTGGTTGATCAATTCAATCGCCTCTTGACGATCTTTGACTAAGATCAATGCACCACGATTTGCAATAGAAGTGCGGGCAATTTCAGCTTTAGGCAAATTCGCCAAGTGCTGTTCAATCGCTTGTTCAACCTGATTCAGCAATTGCGCATCTGGTGTAATAAAAATAGATTGTGCAACCGTGTCGTGCTCGGCTTGGGAAAGTAAATCCATCGCCAACCATTCAGGATTATTTTCACCTTCGGCATAAACCAAAATTTCGGATGGCCCTGCAATCATATCAATGCCGACCTGACCAAACACAGCACGTTTTGCAGCCGCCACAAAGCGGTTACCCGGCCCCGTAATTTTATCTACCGATGGGATGGTTTCTGTACCATAAGCCAATGCAGCAACAGCTTGCGCTCCGCCAATGGTAAATACACGAGTCACCCCTGCTAAATATGCAGCCGCCAAAACCAATGGATTGAGTTCACCATTCGGTGCAGGTACCACCATAATAATTTCAGGTACACCAGCAACATGCGCAGGCACGGCATTCATGAGCACAGAAGATGGATAAGATGCCAAACCACCCGGTACATAAATACCAACGCGATCTAATGGCGTGACTTTTTGCCCAAGTGTATTGCCCAAAGCATCAACATAAGTCCAGCCATCCTGCTTTTGCGCTTGGTGAAATTCACGAATACGTGCAGCAGCCAATTCCAAAGCTTCACGAACTTCGTTATCTAAAGCATCAAATGCGGCTTTCAGTTGCTCCTGACTTAACTCAAGTTCTGAAAATTGATGCGCTGGATGTCGATCGAACTGTTGAGTGAGTTTAAGAACCTGAGCATCACCGTGCTGACGCACATCAGCAATAATTTGATCTACAGTTTTTAAAAGTTCAGGATCACTGACAGTTTCAAAAGCCAACAAGTCTGCAAAGGCTTGTTTAAAGCTTTGATCTTGAGTCGATAAACGTCGCATCAATTTACCCACAAGGTTTGATAGAAAAGTTTAGTTTACCTTGTTTCTAGGGCTTTGTGGGAATCTATACATGGCGAAAGCAGTATGTTTTGATGGAAATTCACGTTCAAAATCATTCAAGAACAGAATCATGGGTGGACATAAAAAAACCGTCATTAAATGACGGTTTTTTGAGAAAGCAGGATGATGGATGCAAAGTTAAGCAGATTGTTTTGCCAACTCGCGTTCTACCACTGCTTTTTCAAGTTGTGCCAAAATTGGATTGAGCAAATCTTGCTTGCGCTTAAAACTGGCTTTATTGACAATTAAACGTGAAGATACTTTACAGATTTCTTCTAGCGGCTCTAAACCGTTGGCACGTAAAGTATTACCTGTATCAACCACATCGACTATGTAATCACCCAAACCGACCAATGGTGCTAATTCCATTGAGCCATAGAGTTTAATGACATCAACCTGCTCACCTAAGCTGGCATAATATTGACGGGTCAAATTCACATATTTAGTGGCAATTTTTAAACGACCTTTTGGACGCTGCATACCAACTTTGCCCGCAGTCATTAATTTACAATTGGCAATTTTCAGATCCAGCGGCTCATATACATTTTGAGCGCCATGCTCCATCAGCACGTCTTTACCCGCAACCCCAATATCTGCCGCACCATTTTCAACATAAGTTGGTACATCAGAGGCACGTAAAATTAAAATACGCACTTGTTTATGTGTGGTTGGGAAAATCAACTTACGTGATTTATCTGGATCTTCCAGTAAATTAATTCCCGCAGTTTCTAATAAAGGCAAAGTTTCTTTTAAAATTCGCCCCTTACTTAATGCCAAAGTTAAACCATGATCAAAATTGCCCATGACGTCAAAATTTGGATCATCGTTTCTCATGTCATTCATCAATTTACTCGCTTAATTTGGGCGCCTAAACCTTGTAACTTTTGTTCTACATTTTCATAACCGCGATCAATATGATAAATACGGTCAATCAATGTTTCGCCTTCTGCCGCCAATGCTGCTAACACCAACGAGAATGAGGCACGTAAATCAGTTGCCATAACAGGTGCAGCAGAAAGTTTTTCTACGCCTGTCACCACCGCATCATTGCCTTCTACCTGAATATTGGCACCCATACGTGACAACTCAGGGACATGCATAAAACGGTTTTCAAAAATAGTTTCCGAAATGGTAGCAAAACCGCGTCCAATCGCATTCACCGCCATTAACTGTGCTTGCATGTCTGTTGGAAATTCAGGATGTGGTAAAGTTCTGAAACTCACGGCTTTAGGGCGCTTGCCCATCATGTCCAGTTCAATCCAGTCATCGCCACGTGTGACTTCCGCACCCATTTCTTCAAACTTATCTAACACAGATTCTAGCAAGGCAGGATCGGTATGTGTGGTTCTGATTTTACCGCCCGTAATTGCAGCTGCAGCCAAATAAGAACCTGTTTCGATACGGTCAGCAACTACTGAATACTCACAACCATGCAAGTGTTCAACACCTGTAACCACTAAAGTATCGGTGTCTAAACCTTCAATTTTAGCGCCCATTTTGATGAGCATTTGCGCAAGGTCGGTAATTTCAGGTTCACGTGCAGCATTACGAATAGTGGTAACACCATCTGCCAATACCGCAGCCATGAGAATGTTTTCTGTACCGCCAACAGTGACCATATCAAAGACCACTTCGCCACCTTTAAGGCGACCATTGACTTTGGCATTTACATAGCCATTTTCAACTTCAATTTCTGCGCCTAAAGCTTCAAGTGCTTTAAGATGTTGATCGACAGGACGTGAGCCTATTGCACACCCCCCTGGCAAAGATACTTTTGCACTACCATAGCGCGCAACCAATGGGCCAAGCACCAAAATAGAGGCACGCATGGTTTTTACCAATTCATAAGGTGCAAATTGGTTGTCCAACGTTGATGTATCTGCAATGACTGTATCGCCTTCATAAGACATTTTAATGCCCAAGCCTGCGATCAACTTCACCAAGGTATTTACATCTTTTAAATTTGGAACATTTTTCAATGTAATTGGCGTTTCTGCAAGAATCATTGCAGCAAGAAGTGGCAAGGCTGCATTTTTTGCACCAGAAATACGCACTTCACCTTCGAGCTTATTACCGCCCTGAATTAAAAATTTATCCATTAAATTATTAAGCTCCAAATAAGCTTGCTTTACGCCATTCTTCTTGTGTCATTGCACGAATTGTAACCGCATGAACTTCACCGCTGGCAATATAGCTATTCAATGGTGCATACACTGCTTGTTGACGAGCAACAGGACGCTTACCTTCAAACTGATTATCTACAATACGAAGATCAAACTTGCCGCCTTGCCCACTTACAGCAACTTCAGCCTCTGGAAAAGCAGCTTTTAAAATTTCAGTGAGCTGTTCACTATTCATCACAAAGACCTCTTATAGGACCAACGGTGTAAAAACCTGTCATTTTACTATAAATAGAAAAAATAATTCATTAATCCTATACATTATCGCAATAAAAAAAGAGGTTTATCCAAAACCTCTTTTTAAATCACATTTTAACTAGATGGCTAAAGGCTGATAATCCAACTGCATCTTCCGATGTTTCTCTAACTGACGTTTTAATTTTTCTGTCATCATCTTAATTGAAGTATACATATCATCTGCACTAGCCTGCGCAAAAAGCTCCGTTCCAGGTAAACGAATAATTGCTTCTGCAATATGATTGGCGCTGCCTTTTTTAGAATGTTTATCGATTTGATGATCTTTACTTAATTTCACCTGCATACTATTGACCTGATCCAGATGTTTGGTCATTTGTGCAAATTTAAGTCGAATATTTTCTTCAATTGCAGGGGTGATAGCTAAGTGATGTCCACGAATTGTTATTTGCATAATTCTATCCCTCACCTTCATTAGGATTAGGAAGGCATAGTTCACATGATTGATTGCCAAATAACAGATCACTGTAGCGGTCACTTTAAATCATGTCTAACTATTCCTTCAAAAAAGATTCATTATTTGGTCATAATGAATCCTTAGAATAGACCGATTTTAAAAATTAGATCAAGACTTTTCGTTCAGAAGATGACGGAATATTTAATGACTCACGATATTTCGCAACTGTTCGGCGTGCTACATCAATTCCCTCCTCCTTAAGAAGGTTTGCAATTGTGTTGTCTGACAAAGGTTTACGTGGATTTTCCTCTGCAATTAATTTTTTTATCTTGGCGCGAATCGCAGTTGAGGATGCTTCTCCACCTGAACTTGTTCCAACATGACTTGAAAAGAAATATTTCAATTCAAATAAACCACGTGGAGTTAACATATATTTATTAGTGGTCACCCGTGAAACTGTAGATTCATGCAACTCCACCTCATCGGCAACATCACGCAAAATCAACGGTTTCATTCCTTCAGCACCAATTTCTAAAAATTCACGTTGATGTTGCACAATGCAGGTTGCGACTTTTAATAAAGTTTTATGACGCTCATCGACACTTTTAATAAAGTTTTTTGCATCCAACATTTGATTGCGCAAATATTGATTGTCTTCGCTTTGATCTGCGCGTTTAATCATATTGGCATAAAATGAATTGATTCTAAGCTTCGGTACAACATCAGGATTCAGCTGCACCTGCCAATGGTCCTGCTTTTTACTGACCACTACATCTGGAATTTGATAATCTGACTCCTGATCTTCAAATGCTGTACCAGGATGCGCTTTCAAGGTTTTTAATAAAGCCACTGCATGCTGTAGCTGATCTGCGCTTAAACCCGTTTGCTTAATTAACTTGGCTAAATCATTCGAAATTAATAACTCATAATGCTGCAAGAGTTGCAGTGCTTCCTGCCGATAAGGCACATCTGTAGCCAAACTTTCAAGCTGAATAGATAAACATTCCGCCAAATTACGCGAACCAATACCAATCGGCTCTAAACGCTGAATATGTTTCAAAACGACCAAAACTTCATCGTCTTCAACTTCATCTTTGTATTCCATGGAGATCAATAAATGTTGCACAGATGTAGTTATTTCAGATATTTCACAATCCAAGAAACCATTGTCATCCAAAGCATCGACAATACAGTAGGCAATGAGCTGCTCGACTTGAGAAAAATGCAACAGATTGATTTGTTGCATCATGTGCTCTTTTAAACCTAAATGTCCCTGACGATTATCCTCGCGCTCTTCATATTCCGCTGCTCCCAAACTCGTGGGTAAATGAGTGTACACATCATCCCAGTCTGTATCGACAGGCAAGTCATTCGGTAGATGATCTGCATTTAATTCTTTAGTCAAATCCTTTTGATCATGCTCTTGCTCTTCTAAGGTGGATAAACTTTCGACACTACTTTGTTCTTCGACTTTTTCTAATAAGGGATTACTGTCCAACTGAATTTGAACTTCTTGTTCAAGTTCCAAGCTCGAAAGTTGAAGCAAACGAATGGCTTGTTGTAACTGCGGTGTCAGTGACAAGGAGTTTGCAACTTTTAATCCAACCGATAACTTCATTTTCACCCACTCTTTTAAATTTATGTTTTTCAACAACTTAATATATAAGTTTTTGATAAGCAATTTCTATGCCGTTTTATTAGGTATAGCACAGATTTATCAAAAGACATAAAGATTTTAATCAGAAGTTCTATTCAATTTATTATTGTTTTTCTAACTTTATTTTCTCTCTTGCATAAAAAAACACCCCCAACATTAGTTGAGGGTGTTTAGAATAATGAGCTGGCGATGACTTACTCTCACATGGGTAACCCCACACTACCATCAGCGCGAAGAGGTTTCACTTCTGAGTTCGGGAAGGGATCAGGTGGTTCACTCTTGCTA